>JBDHTV010000075.1:0-8186 GCA_039808825.1 Bdellovibrionales bacterium
CAGCTGCGCTATCGCGACTGGGACGATCTCATCGATTATTGCAATTACTCGGCGGCCCCGGTGGGCCGCTACCTGCTCGATCTGCATGGCGTGCCGCAGACGGCCTGGCCGGCGAATGACGCGCTGTGCAACGCGCTGCAGATCATCAACCACATCCAGGACTGCGCCGACGATTATCGCGCGCTCGACCGCGTCTATCTGCCGGACGACATGCTCGCGGCGCAGGGGGCGAACGTCGGGATGCTGGCGGAAGCCAAATCGCCGCCCGAACTGCGCCGCACGCTCGACGCAATGCTCGATAGGATGGAGCCGATGCTGGCTTTGGCCCGCACCTTCCCGCGCCAGATTCCGGCGGTGCGGCTTCGGCTTGAGACGGCGATCATCGTCGCGCTCGCCGAGGCGCTGGTTCAATTGCTGCGCGTCCGCGATCCGCTGGCCGACAATGTCAAACTCGGCACGTTCGGTAAATTACGGGCGCTCTTGACCGGACTGTGCTGCCGCGTATGGTAAGCCCCATGACAGCGATGATGACCGCGCCGGAAACACGCGCGCCCGACACAAGCCCGCAACAGCAGATGGCCGCTCAAGTGGCGCGCGCCAAAACCTCGTTCGCCGCGGGCATGGCCGCCCTGCCCGCGCCGCGCCGCGCCGCGATGCACGCGCTCTACAGCTTTTGCCGCACGGTGGACGACATCGCCGACGACCTGCCGACGCAGGCCGAGCGCGATGCCGGTCTCGCGCTCTGGCGCGGCCGTATCAGCCGCCTGTTCCGTGACGGCAGCGCCGAGGACCCCACCACCGCGGCATTGCGCCCCGCCATCAAGGACTACGCGCTGGTGGAGGAGGATTTCCAGGCCATCATCGACGGTATGGCTATGGATGCAGGCGCGCCGATCGTCGCCCCTAATGAAGCAACGCTCGATCTTTACTGCGACCGCGTGGCGAGCGCCGTGGGCCGCGTCTCGGTGCGCATTTTCGGCGATGCCGGGCCGCAGGCGATGCAGGTCGCGCACCATCTCGGCCGCGCGCTGCAACTCACGAATATTCTGCGCGATTTGCACGAAGACGGCCAGCGCGGGCGGCTCTATCTGCCAGCCGAGCTGCTGGCCGCGCATGGGCTGCCGCCGCAGTTGAGCGCCTTGCAGGACCAGCGCCTGCCCGCCGTCTGCCGCGATCTGGCCGTGCGCGCCGAGCAGCATTTCACCGCGGCGCGCGCTGCGATGGCACAATGCCGACCCGGCACGATGCGCCCCGCCGCCATCATGGGCGCTTATTATGGCGCCATCCATCGGCGGCTCGTGCAGCAGGACTGGCAGGATATTACGCAGCGCGCCCGGCTGCCGCTGTGGCAGAAGCTGTGGATCATGTTGCGGAGCAGGCTGACCGCATGAGCACCGAACCGCATATCCATATCATCGGCGCGGGTCTCGCCGGGCTATCGACCGCGCTGCATCTCGCGCAGGCGACGCGCAATATCAGCATTTACGAATCCGCGAGCCATGCGGGCGGACGCTGCCGCTCCTATTTCGATCGCGAGCTCGGCTGCCGTATCGACAACGGCAACCATCTCGTGCTGAGCGGCAACGTCATCATGCGCGATTACCTGATGCTCGCCGGGGCGGAAGAGACGCTGACCGGCCCCGCCGATTCCGATTTCAGCTTCATGGACGCGCGCAGCGGCGAACGCTGGACGATGCGGCTTGGCAATGGCGCGATCCCGTGGTGGCTGTTCAGCAAGAACCGGCGCATTCCCGATACCAAGATCAGCGACTATCTTTCGGTCCTGCGCGTCATGCACGCCAAGCCGCACGAGACGGTCGCGGAGCTGACACAGCATACCGGCAAGCTCTATGAACGTTTCTGGGAGCCGTTGTGCATCGCCGTGCTCAACACCACGCCCGATATCGGCTCCGCGCGGCTGCTCGGCAATGTCTTGTCACAAAGCTTCGCGCTCGGCGGCCACGCCTGCCGTCCGCTGTTTCCGCGCCAGGGCATGTCGGAAACTTTCGTCGATCCATGCCTCGCCAAATTGCAGACAATCGGCATCGCTCCGCATTTCGGGCGGCGGCTGCAGCAGATCGAGTTCGCCGACGGCCGCGCCAGCGTGCTGCATTTCGGCAATATGGTTATCACGCCGGGACCGCAGGATTGGGTTGTGCTCGCGGTGCCGCCGTGGGTTGCGAGCGAATTATTGCCTGACCTCACCGCGCCGACCGAGTTCAACAGCATCATCAACGCACATTTCCGCGTCGATGTGCCGCGCAAGAGCCCCGGTTTTGCCGGGATCGTCGGCGGCGTCGCGGAATGGGTGTTCACGCGGCCCGGCATCGCCTCCGTCACCGTCAGCGCGGGCGAGCGCTATGCGGCCTGGTCAGGCTCCCAGCTCATCACCGCGATCTGGCAGGATGTCGCGCGCTATTTCGCGCTCGATCCCGCGACGATTCCGCCGCACCGGCTGGTCAAGGAAAAGCGCGCCACCTTCGCCGCCACCCCGGCGCAGGCGCTGCGCCGCCCGAAGGCGCGCACCAACTGGCAGAACCTGCTGCTGGCGGGCGACTGGACGCAGAACGAGCTGCCTTCCACCATCGAAGGCTCGATCCGCACCGGCCTGCGCGCCGCGCAGATGATCACGCGCTGGCTCGGGCTCTGACATGCCGCGCAGCAATACTGCCGCTCTGCAAGCCGCCGTCAATGCCCGCGCACCACTGCGTGCTCTGCCGCAGCTTTATGAAGCAGTCCGTCGTGGAGACATGGCGATCACGGCCGGCGAATTCAGCGTCGCCATGCAGCAGGCCTGCTCGCCCGCCAACCCGCATGTGACACGCAGCCGGGCTTTGACGGTCGTGCTGCAAGCGGCTCATCACAGCCCCGAGCTGACGACGCCACAGGAGTTGGCCAGGCTTGTCACGCTGCGCCAGCAAACTGGCAACGCCATCCTCGCCCGTCAGGCCGGCAATATTCTCGGTCTGCTGCTGCACCACGCGTGCGAAAGCGGCAAACCGGAGAGCATCATCGTCCATCATGGCAAGCGCCTGCTCACACCGCAGGCGCCGGCGGTGCTCGATATGGGCGGCCACGTCTTGCTTAGCCTCGGCGTACCGCAATCCGCCACTGTGCAAGCCATGCTCAAAGCGCCGCACGCGCAGCCCGTGACGACGGATTATCGGCTGTATGTCAGCCCCACCCAGCTCGTGCATGAGCTGGCTGGTCAAAGCCGTAGCGCCATGCGGCATGTGATGCCCGCCGTGCTGCAGGTGTTGCAGCAAGCGGAAAATATCCATGCCGAGCGCCCCACGGTGTTCAAGGGGGCTGGCACCAGCCTGCAGCGCATCGTGCGCGAGCTCGAAGGCCCGCACCGCGCCGTGGCCCAGGCCATGCTGCCGCGCTGGCCGCAAAACGTGCAACAGCTTCTCAAACCCCGCTAAAATTCTCATGCAAATAAAAAACCGCCGCGGTTGCTGCCGCGGCGGTTTTCGTGATGGCTTGCAGCCGGACTTAGAAGTCCAGCTTGCCGCGGAAGGTCACGCTGTGTTGCACATCATTGATGTTGTAACGGCCACCATAGGACAGCGCGGCGGTGAAGCCGTCGCCGACATTCTTGCTGAGCCCAACCCCGATCACGGCAAAGTTGCGCTCCGCGCTGTCAACCGGCGTCGCGAACGGCGCAGCCGTACCCCCGACGAAGCTGGTATCGACACTGCGCGAACCGTTGAGGAATTCGCGCTCGTAAGCGACCGAAACCATCGGCACAAACGGGCCGAGCGGGCTTTCGACCTCGCCCGCCAGACGGCCGCCGACTTTCATGGTCAGTGAGTGGACGCTCTGGCCGCCAACATGCAGCGAAGCGGTGCCAGCGCCGCTTTCGGTGAAGCCACCAAGATTGGCATATTGGTACTGCAGCTGCGCGAACGGGCCGACCGTGACATTCTTCATCACGCCCGTCTTGCCGCCATTGTCGATGTTGAAGTCATAACCGCCGCCGAGGCTGGTGCCGAGCTGGTAGCCATCGCTGCTGCCATGCGCCTTCCCGGCAAAGGCACCAACCACAATATTGCGGTCATAGCTGTAATCGACATAACCGGCGTTGGCCGTCGCATCGGCATAGAGGCCTGTGCCGTCGGCAAAGTGGCCGAAGGCAATCAGGTTATAGGTGTTGGTGGTGCCGTTGCCGCGGCTGTCATCGATATGCGAGGTTAAGCTGTTGATGCCGACCGCGCCGCCGACCGTGAATTCCTTGGTCAGCGCATAGGCCACACCACCGGTGCCGATGAAACCGTCATAGGTGTAGCCGGACTGATTGGTGGTCGCATCTGTCGTGCCGCCCGTGTAACCGATATTGAGGAACGCGCTCAAGCCTTGACCGTTGGTCCAGCTCGGCACGCCTGAAGTGGCAGAAGCCAGGCGGGCCAGATTCATATCCGCCGCATCGGTCATCACCGCCGAATTGCCAAAGGCGCTTGCCAACTTCATCGCCCCGGCATCCGCCGTCTGTACTGGCGCGGGTGCGAATGGGCTGGCGCTGATCCAGCGCGCGACATCGGTCAGATTGGCGCGCAGACCGGTGAAAGCCGTCGTGAGCGGAATCTGCGGATAGCTGCTCGCCGCAACTTCGAGCGCATGGTTTTGTTCGGCGGCAGAACCCATACCCGCGATGTTGACCATGATCGAGCTGAGTTCGCCGGAGGTATTGCCAAACAGCGTGTTGAAAGAGCCTGCGACAGCACGCTGATAAGGTGTTGCCCCCATGCTGGCGAAGCCGCTCCCCGAAGCTTGCTGGGTAACGAAATGCACCAAATTTTGCAGGAAGGCGGCCTCATTGGAGCCCCCGGGAACCGTCTGCATGAAATTGACGTCAAAGACCACCGTCAAAGAACCGAGCGGTGTGTTGGTGAGTTGCCCCGGAGCCCAAGTAATCGCGGAGCAGACATTATTGGAGTCGCGCGTCAAGCATTGCCCGTTCCCGGTGCTGACCGAGCCGGAAGGCGCTTGGTAACCAATGGTCGTAATCACGTTCGGCGATTGCGCCGCAGCAAGCACGGTCTGCGAATTGAGCGCACCCACGATCGTCAGCGTGCCGCCGCCAGCATCCGTGATCAGCGATGTGATCGAATTGTTACGCGTCATGAAACCGGTGTTCTCACCCATGATGAACATACCGCCGCCACCCTGCAGATAGCCGAGATATTGCGTATGTTCACCGCTCGTGATGGGAGACGTGTTCGCGTAACGCACATCCCAAATCTGGGCGTAGCCAGCTAACGATCCCGGAACACTTGAGAGCGACGTTACGCTGTGGCTCCCCGCCGTCAACTGGTTCGACAGGTTGCTCGAGATATCCAGCCCTAAACTATCCGTGGTATGAACAATCAAAACGCTATCGGCCTGCGCCGGGAGCGCGCCAAAGGTGCTGCAAGCAACGGTGCTCAGAGCGAGCAAACGCAGAAAGGCCGAACGGGTCATCGGGAAAACTCCTAGCTTGGTGTTTTTGTTAAGGAATTCAGGAAACGGATGGCCGCAGTTTAAGTTTTTTTTTACTTTTGACAATCGCCTGCGTTGCACTTCCTGCGCGAATTTCGCGAAAAGGGTGAGAATGTGGCTTTTTTGAGACTCCAGGGCGACCGGACCGACTTACTTTCTCCAAGATATCAGAATGGATAGTTACTATATAGTGTGTGGAGCCGCTGGTCACGCGCGAGACTGTCCGGCGTGATGATGTCTTCCCGCTTCATGGCGGCGAGGCAGCTGGCATAGTTGTTCGTTTCCGGCTTCTGGCAGACGGGGTCGGAGGACCAGCGTTCCTGCAACAGCCGCTCGACGGCGAAATTGTCGAGATGGAGCGTGCCGACTTTCTGCACTTGCCCGAGCGTCAGCCCCGGCCCTTCCCGGAAGGCTTTATAAACGAGTTCGCTGCAATAGATGGCGTCATCGCCCATCAGGAAATAAAAATCATAGGGCTTGCCGAGATAATGTTCCGCCGCCTGCAGCGCCATGCGCGCCTGCCCCTGACTCAATTCCGGCAGGCGTTTGACCAACAAGCGCTCGCCGATGCCCTGCTTGATCCAGCGCGCGAGCGAAATCTGCCGCACGGGCCCAACCGCTTCCATGACCTGCGGCTGACCATCGAGCCCGATGCGTACGATGCCGACATGCGTGTACCAGGTGCGGGATGCCAGCATGATCGCCGTGCTCTGATGCGAGCGGATCGTCTGAAACACCAGATCGCCATCCCGCAACGGCGGGAGTTTGGCTGGGTCAGGCCAAGTCAGATGCAGCCACGCGGCGACGAAGCCAACGAGTATGGCCGTGACGAGCAGCAGCAGGCGCAGGCCGCGCCACAAGCAACGCATCATGGCGCGGCAAACAGCTCCACGCTGGCCTGACGGCATTGCGGTTCGCATTGCGGACCGTTCGGGCGGCTGGTTTTATAGGTCGGCGTAATGGTTTTCTGCACCAGCGTCTGGCCGTTATGCGTAATTGTGACATCGACTTGCGCCGGGCCGTTGGCCAGCGTGATGGTGCCGAAGCCATGCGCATCGGGCGGCAGGGCGCAGCCCGATTCCGTGATCATCACGCCGCTGCCGTCGCATATCACGCTTGGTTCGCCACACGGCTTGAGCGGCAGGCTGCCGCGGCAGGTTTGCGGCTGACCGTCGATCTTGAAGGCAAAAACATAATCGCCGGGCGCCCAGTGGTAATCCGGCGCGACATTGAGCACCAGCCCATCGACGCAGCCGATTTCGGTGCAGGCAACAGGATCGGCGGCAAAAGCTTGCCCCCCGCACAGAAGCAGAAAGCCCACGAATAGTGCCCGCATCCCCCCCCCTCATCCAACCAGCTGTGATTGCATATGCCGCAATTGGCCGATGACCTGTTGTGATGCGGCATCCAGCGCACCATAATGGCGCATACCACCCGCGATGTCACCTGCTTCAAAGCATTTTGCCGCGGCTATGCCACAGCTATGCACCTGTTGATGTGGTGCTTCAATCGCGTGGAAAGCTGGCAAGCGCCGCATCGTTTCATCAGCCTGCTGATAATACCATTTGCCAAGACGGCAAAGCGTATGGTCGGACAAATCGCTGGCCTTAAGGTTGGAGCGCCCCACCGCCATATCAAGCAGCCGCTTCTTCCAAAGAATGTGATCGGCTTGTGCCAGATAGAGCACCTTGTTTGCGATCTCCTCATTGGCGAGCTTACCGCGCCAATCTTCGATAAGCTTGACACTGGCATCGGTTTGATCCGCGAGCCCCTCGACCGCCTTCAGATTTGAATCACCCTTGTCTTTTACCACAGCCATATTCTGAGCCAGCAGTTGCACAGCGATCTTCTGTTGCGCGATGACATGCGCCAACTCATTGACCTGTTGTGCGATCGCCGTGGCGTTGCCGTTGATACGCGTAAAATCGGTTTCAACTTTCTCGGCCTTGCCGGTGACGTTGTGAATATTGTTCTGCGCTTCCGACACCGCCCCCAGCACCGCACCGAAGGCACTGTTGAGCTGTTCGATCTGCTGACGGATTGTATCGGTTGCTTCGCGCGTCTGTCGCGACAGATTTTTGACCTCGCTCGCCACAACGGCAAATCCCTTGCCCTGCTCACCAGCACGCGCCGCCTCAATGGTAGCGTTGAGCGCCAGCAAATTGGTCTGCCCAGCGATTTTCGAGATGAGGTCAACGACCTGCCCAAGATTAGCGACCATCGCCTGTAAGTCTCGCGTATTACCGGCAACGGTGTCAAAGACTTGCCCAGTCTGCAGGATATTATCCTTCAGCACGGCCATTTCCTGCATACCTTCGTTCGTCAGTGTGCTTGATTCAGCACTTGCCTGCGCCGTCCGTTGACCAGAAGTCTCAATCTCACCAATTGAAGCTGCCAGTTCCTCGACAGCACTCGCCATCGAAGTGGCGGCACCCTGCACCTCGCGCGTGCCGGACAGAATATGCGCCGCGGAAACGCTCACCTCCACGGCATTCATGCTAAGGTCAACGACGTTGACGAGAATATCTTTCGAATCCATTCGCCCGTCCTGCACTAATTGCGCCACGACAGTGAGAATAGGACAACTATTTGTTGACGTCGAGATCGGCGAAGGCTTCTTCCCAGCTGCCTTTGGTCGCAGCTTTGGAATATTCGGTCGCGCGCGCCTCGAAGAAATTGGCATGTTCCGCGCCATTCAGGATTTCATC
>JBDHTV010000076.1:0-8147 GCA_039808825.1 Bdellovibrionales bacterium
CGGCGGGCGCTTTGCCGCCAGCCTTGCCGCCTTTGCCAGCCTTGCCCTTATCGGTTGCCTTCGCCTCTTTCTTCTTTTCTTCCTTTTTCGCTTTGCCATGCGCGGGGTCGAAAACGAACTTGATCCAATCAGGGTTCAGCTCGTTGCCGAAGTAATAGGCGAGGAATTCTTCGCGCTTCACGCCGCTCTCGACCGCGATGCGCAGAATTTTGCCTTCGATACCCATCAGCCGCTTGTTGAGCGTGTACAGCTGTTGCACGAGCTGCTCGAGCCGGTGCTGATTGAGCCGCACGGTGCGGACCAGATCGACCAGTTCACCCTTGGTGCTGTGCAGCTTCTTTTCGGCCTGCGGGGTGATAGGCTGGCCCTTGTCCTCCGCCGCATGGCGCTGGGCTTGCAGCTTGAACAGCTTGCCGTAGGTCTCGGCGATCTTGTCGAAGGTCTCGATGACTTGCGGCTTGAGCTTTTCTTCCAGCATGGCGAGCGAGAGGTTGTTTTCCTCGTCGTCTTCAAAACCTTCGCCGCCGGCGCTGCCTTCTTCGCCTTCGCCTTTTTCTTCGCCTTCTTCTTCCTCGTCTTCCTTGGCTTCAGCTTCCTCGCCCGCGGGGATGTCGCCGCCTTCGCCTTCGGGCCCGCCGCCATAGGTGGCTTCAAGATCGATGATGTCGCGCAGCAGCATCTTGCCTTCAGCCAGAGCGTCGTGCCACGCCAGAATGGCTTGAATGGTCAGCGGCGAGTCGCAGATGCCGCCGATCATCATTTCGCGCCCGGCTTCGATACGTTTGGCGATGGCGATTTCGCCTTCGCGGCTCAACAGCTCGACCGAGCCCATCTCGCGCAGATAGAGGCGTACGGGGTCGTCGGTGCGGCTCGCGGTTTCTTCGTCGATGTTGCCGGAAGAGCCTTCTTCCTCTTCTTCTTTTTCTTCCTCTTCTTCGGCTTCTTCACTGCCCTCGGCGCCTGCGGCAGCCTTCTTGCCGCTCTTGGCGGCGGGCTTTTCTTCTTCGTTATCTTCGCTTTCGCCGACAGTGATGCCGCTTTCGGTCAGCGCGGCCATCGTGTCTTCAATCTGTTCGGACGTGATTTTGCCTTGCGGCAGCGCGGCGTTGATCTCGTCGATCGTCACGTAGCCGCGCTCCTTGCCGAGCTTGAACAGCTTCTTGATCGCCGCCGCGACCGCATCGCGATTAGGGGGCGTATCGTCTTCATTCTGCGGTGTGGTCGTAAGGGGCTTCTTGATCTTCTTTGCTGCAGCCATGCTCGTCTCACCAATCCCCTAATCTCATGGCGGCGCTAAGAGCAGCGCACGCCTGTCATCCCTGGCCGTCGCCGTGCTCATCGCGCAGCGCTGCCGCATTGCTCTCCTGCTGCAGCGTCTGCTTGGCGCGGATTACCGCATGCAAGCGCTGCTGATTTTCTGCGCTGGGGTCTGCATTG
This sequence comes from Bdellovibrionales bacterium, assembly GCA_039808825.1. Classification (GTDB taxonomy): domain Bacteria; phylum Pseudomonadota; class Alphaproteobacteria; order UBA9219; family RFNS01; genus JAGOHT01. The sequence continues at coordinate 1,438 of JBDHTV010000076.1, forward strand.
AAACGCTCCTTGGCTGCAGCGATATCCGGGTCCGTTTGTCGGGCATGACGCCGGGACCAGATCTCCTGCAGCGCGAGACGCGCGCCATCAGGCCTTTGCGCAGGCCGGGCAAACCCGGCATGCAGGTATGTAGGTTCTCCGCATAATTCAGACAAGCTTTCCAACAGGATTTCCGCCTGCGAATCACTTTGGAGCGATTGCGACAAATGGCGAAAAAATTGTTCCCCGTCAAGGACTTCATCGTGCATTTGCGCATAAACATGGTCGATATGCCGGGCGATCGTATCATGGCCCGGCGCCATAAAGGGGTAACTGGCCAGCTCTTCGCCAAATTCCCCTATTAAATCAGGGTGGTTGATGAGGCTGGCGAGAATGACCCGTTCTAATCGCGCCGCCGGACTGGCCGGTTGACGGCGTTGAATCACAGGCTGCGGAGCAAAGGGGATTTTTCCCTTGCCATTCCGTGGATAACTCTGTGACTTTGCATGAAATTTCCCTTCCAAGCTATTTTTATTACTGAATAACGTGTCCAAACGTTCTTTAATATCTTCGCCATAGCTGCGTTTGACAGCTTCGTCCTGAATCTTCGCTATTTGCATACGTAACAGACTGCGTAACGTCGCCTTGTCTTCCGGTGTCTGCAAACGCCGATTCCGCAGCGCCTGTTCCCAGATGACTTCGACCAACGGCTTGGCCTGATCGAAAACCTGCTGCACCGCGAGTGCGCCGCTCGTCCGGATCAGGCTGTCCGGGTCTTCGCCCGGCGGCATGGTGACGAAGCGCAGCGTCTGCCCCGGCGCGAGTAACGGCAATGCGCGCTCCAGCGCGCGGGCGGCGGCGTTCTGCCCGGCGTTATCGCCGTCGAAACAGACGATGGGGCTGTAATCGCGGTCGGGCGCACGGTCCTCCAGCCGGGGCAACAGCTTCCACAAAGTCAGCATCTGTTCTTCGGTCAGCGCCGTGCCGAGCGGCGCGACCGCGCCGCTATAACCGGCTTCGACGAGCGCGATGACATCCATATAGCCTTCGACGACGATAAGCGGCTGGTTCTGTTGCACCGCGCCGCGCGCGCGCGACAGGCCGTAAAGCAGCTTGCCCTTATGAAACAGCGGATGATCCGGCGAATTGATATATTTCGGCCCGTCGCCGCTCATCAACCGTGCGCCGAAGGCCACGATACTGCCGCGCCGGTCGCCGACCGGAAAAATCACGCGGTTGCGAAAGAAACTGTAGTAGCCGTCATGGTTTTCCGATTTACGGATGAGTCCGAGCGCCAGCATATCCTTCTCGGCAAAGCCCGCCTGCTTGAGCGCAGCGATCAGCGCCTGCGCGTCCGCCGGGGCGAAGCCGAGCCGAAAGCGGGCGATCGCGTCGTCGGTGAGGCCTCGGCTGTGGAAATAATCGAGCCCGACACGTCCCGCCGCTGTCTGCAATTGCTGCTCGAAGAACTGCGTCGCGCGCTCCAGCAGCTGTCCCCAGACCTTATTCTGGTCATAGGTTTCGCGCTCGCGCGGGTCGGATTGCGGCACCGGCAGCCCGGCCTGCGTGGCGAGCGCCTCGACCGCTTCGGGGAAGGTCAAATTGGCCTGCCGGGTGAGAAAGGTAATAACGTCGCCATGTGCGCCGCAGCCGAAGCAATGGTAAAACTGTTTATCATCATTGACATAGAAGCTGGGGCTCTTCTCCCGGTGGAACGGGCACAGGCCGCGATATTCGCGCCCGGCGCGGCTCAGCTTGACGGTTTTGCCGACGATGTCGGAAACCGGCACGCGGTTGCGTAATTCTTCAAGAAAGGACGGAGGAAAGCTCATGCGTGCAATGTGCGCCGCCGCCGCGCTGCCCGCAAGGCCATTTACCAATGCGATAAGCCTGAAACTAAACAGCGGATTGATCGGCCGCCAAGCTATCCATTATGGTCCGCGCGGGAGCTTATATGAAAAAAAATATTGTTAGCCAATATATCAGCGCCGCTGCGGATTTTTGTAATCGCAAGCGCGATACCATATATTACTCCGCAGTGACGCTTGGGCTCGGCAGCCAGGTCGTGAGCGGGAATATGGGCGGGCTTGATGCGCCCTTCATGTTCGCGGGCGCGGCATGGTTGAGGGAGTCGTTTCGCGCGATTTCATGGATGATAACGCAGCCCGCGGCAATCCGGGAACAGGCTGCCGCCAGTATGGTGGCAGGCGCCGCTATGTCGACGTTTTCAGCGCCCGTCGCCGCTGCGGCCACCTCGGCCCTGACAGTTACGCCGGACCTCGCGACGCAATTATGCACGGGCTTTTTTGCTTCAACCACCTTGCTTGGCTTGCACCTGATCCACAACAATCAGAAACAAACGGGCATGAGCTTCGCCGACGCCGCGAAGCTCTATAAAGACAAGCTCTTCGACTATCCGGACAAGCGGAAGCCGCCACCGCCACCGCGCCGCAGAACAGCGCCCGGCCGATTAACGCGCTGGCTCGGCCCGGCGTTTGACGGCGTATAAATTCTATTATTTGCGCGAATATGCGTTATTTTAAGCCGGCAAGGGCGGGGGCCTGCGGCATGGAGCAACAACGGTCATTTAAGCGCGGTATGCGGGCGCTGCTTGGCTTCGGCGTGGCGTCGTTGAGCGTGCTCGCGGCGATCGATGGATTTCGCGCCTACAAAACTCTGGATGATTTCAAGTTCAGCGCCACCGCCGTAACAGCCGACGGCAATGCGCCCAAGTTCGGCCCTTATGCCGAGGATATGCGCAGCTTGATCTCAGCGCCGGGCGTGGCCGCCGCGCGCGACTATATGCCGACGGCAGAACCGCGCGATATGCCCAGGAATTTCGCCATGCTACGCCAGAACCGGGCGGAGCTGGACAGCGCGCTCAACGCGTGCACCACGCAACGTTGTCCGAACGAACTCACCAATTATCGCAACGTGATTGCCGATATTCGTCAGGTACCGGATAAGCGCACGCAGCTTGCTTTGGTCAATGGCTGGGTTAATGCGGCCATCCTGTATGACGACGGCGAATACGCGGCGCGCAGCAAGTCGATCAACGTAAACGGCGTCGTGGCGGGCAGCAGGCCGCGTAGCCTGGTGGAAACGCTGCGTGACGGTAAAGGCATTTGCGACGAGCAGGCGCAGCTCAAACTGGATATGTTGAGCCGTGTCGGTTTCCCGCAGCGCGATCTGCGCTATGTGGCGCTGATGGTGACGGAGCGGGCGCCACAACGGGCTGCGGCAGAGCATACGCTTTCTCATGCGGTGCTGCTGGCGCGCGCCGGTGGCCAGACCTATGCGCTGACCAATCAGAGCGTGCCCGGCTGGAATGATACTGTGCAAACGATGGTCATCCAGCAATTGCCGCAGGTAAAGAATGAGATGAATTATCTCGGTATTGTGGCGCGGCCGGAGAATATGACCAATATCGGCTGGGATGTCCGGCAGCATAATAGCGGCGTGCGGTTCTTCCCGGTGCAGGCCATCAATTATGACGGTGCCGCGCTTTATGCGGGCGTGCAGTTCCGCGACACCGCGCCATTCTATGTTGGCCAGCGTTTTCCCATACCTGTCTTCCGGCAGGAACAGCCTGACATTGTGCTCGGCTCGGATTTAGAGAATGTCGCTGTTCCGTCGCGTCCGGCGGCCCGGCGCGTGCTGGAAAATGCGGTAAATTATCATGCGCTGGTCGCGTTCGACCCACGCAATGTAATGACGATATCGGCGGGAATGCCAAAGGCCGGCCTTTAGCGGCATATCTGATTGGTCAATTCAAGTGAGAGCATTGCAAAAGCAAAAGAGCGGAGTCTTCAGCACCACGCAGTTATTGTTCGGTGCCGCCGCCGCTGCTGTAACCATTACGGCAGCGCAGTTTGGCGCCATCAGGCAGGCGTGGCAGGAGCGCCAACTTGCCAGGGCGCAGGCCGAGATGCTGACGCAGATCAACGGCAACCCGTTGCAGTATGCGGGCTATGCCGAGGACAGCGCCCGGCAAATGCTGGCACCCCGTCAGATCGGCCCCCTGCAAAATCGCCGTCATACGAATGACATTGGCCTGGCGCATCTGGATGATAACCACATCACGGTTTTGCGGAACAAACAGGAGATGGACGCGGTTTTTCGCCAATGCGCCGCTGAGAGTACGCATTGTCCGTCCGGCGTAGCCGGGTTCCGTAATATGATTGCTGTGGCACGCCGGGTTCAAGATCCGCTGACGCAGGCGGGGCTGGTCAATGGCTGGGTCAATACCGCCATACGTTATGACAATCCGGAAGCCGGGCAAGGCGAATGGCGCCGCACGCTGGTCGAGGCGCTGCAGGATGGCAAGGGCGTTTGCGATGAGCAGGCCCAGCTTAAATTCTACGCATTGCAGCAAATCGGCTTCAAGCCGCAGGACACGCGTTTCGTGCTCGCAGCACTGGTGCAGGGCAAGAAACGCACCGGCGCGCACTCGTTCGTGCTGGCGCGTATCAACGGCAATAATTGGGCGCTCGATAATCAAACAGCCGACGAGCCGCCGCCGGGTAAGCCGGTGCCGGAAGCTTCGCAATTCGGCCTCTTCACCGCGAACGGACGCATCTATCCTGATGCGCGTCATGCCAACAGCGCGCAGGCCAAGTTGCCGGATATCGGCGCGCGCGAGGTCGTGCCGAAGCAAGCCATGACCTACCTGACCGCTACACCCTATCAAGGCGTGAATGACAATGAGGTGGCGCCATTTTATGTTGGCGCCGCGCCGCAGCAGGGCAAAACGAAAACCAGGCCCCGCAGCGCCGCAGTAGCGGCGTTTGATTTGATGACGGCGCTGGATAAGGAAACACCGGAGACGGCAGCTTCGGCGCGCATGGTGCTGCAGGTCGCGCTCTTTGCATATCGCCCGGAGCAGGCGAAGCGCCTGTCCACGGCATCGGTGCCAGCACGTTAACCAAGGAACACGGTACCATTCGGCGGCAGAATGTTTATGATGAAATTCAAGTCGGCATGATGGTTTGAGGCATGACAGCGCAGACAAGGGCACATACGCCGCAATATTGGGTAACCCGCACGGCGATGGGCGCCGCGGCAATGGGCACGGCCGTTGCCGGACAATATGTCAGCACGCACTATAAAGCCTGGTGGCAAGCCTGGTTGACCAAGCAGGCTCTGGCAGCGCAGCGTGCCGACCTCGCCGCTGTCAAAGCCAATCCGCTCACCTATGGCGGCTATGGCGAGAATACCGCGCAATATGGCGCGCCGCCGCCTTTACATGTCGACCCACGCAAATATCTGCATTTCGCCACGCAGGTGGATACGACGAAGGCGCAGCAGAATTTTATCGTCGTCTTGCGGAACAAGCAGGAACTTGACGCCGCCTTTGACCGTTGCGGCGACGATCTCACGCGCTGTCCGCCGCATCTGGCGAACTTTCGCGCCATGGTCCGTGCCGTGCGTAAGCTTAAAAATCCTCTGACGCAGGTGCAGGCTGTGAACGCCTGGGTCAATACGGCTATTGTTTACGACAATGCCGAACCGGCGACGGGGCGGCGGCGCACGCTGGTCGAGACGATTGAAGCCGGGAAGGGCGTTTGCGATGAGCAGGCGCAACTCAAGCTCTATGCGTTGCGCCGCGCGGACTTTCCGGCGCAGGATGCGCGTATGCTGGTCGTGGCCGTCATGCGCGGCAAGCAGCGGACCGGCAACCACGCCTTCGCGGTAGCGCGCGCCGCCGGGCAGGCGTGGGCGATGGATAATCAGCAGCAGGGACTGCCGGTGCGTGGTCAGCCTGTCAAGGCGGCAGACCGCACCGGGAACATCAATTTTGACGGCACGGTGTTTGCGGACATGGTGCACGCCAACAGTCAGCAAAAGCCGTTTTTCGGCGGGCGGGAAATCATCCCGGTTCAGGCGATCACTTATGTCACATCGGCGAATTATATCAGCTCGCAGGGCGTGTCGGCGTCACGCGGCATGGTCAGCGCGCGGCCGCGTCTGCGGCAGATGGCGCGGGTAAGCCAACCGGACAGAGCTGAATTCGATATGACCAAAGCGCTGGCAAGTGAACGGCCGGAAACCGCGGCCGCTGTCATGCGCAGTCTTGAGATTGCGTATGAAGCCGCGCGGCCGGAGCCGGTTAAAACGCCCGTTAGAACCAGCAAGCCGCGCCGTTAGGCAGCGCTGCTCAGCTTCGCCTTGATGGCGGCGCCGGCCTGGGCGAAATCAATCTGCCCGGCATATTTCTCCTTGAGCGCATTCATCACCTTGCCCATGTCCTTGATGCTCGCCGCGCCGGTAGCGGCGATGGCGGCGGCGATGGCCGCCTGTGTTTCTTCCGCCGACAGTTTTTGCGGCATGAATTTCTCGATGATGGCGATTTCTTCGGCTTCCTGCTGCGCGAGATCGGCGCGGTTACCCTTTTCATAAAGCGCGATGGATTCACGGCGCTGCTTGACCATGCCTTCCATCATGCTCAGAATTTCGCTGTCAGCGATGCCGTCCATATTGCCGCTGGGGCGCGCTTCGATATCGCGCTCGCGCATCTTGGCGATGACCATGCGGATGGTGCCGGTTTCACGTTCCTGCTTGGCGCGCATCGCATCCTTCAACGCATCCATGATTTTCTGGCGCAAAGACATCGAGGTTCTCCTTAAAAATTAAACTCTGTTGTGAATGATATAGCGTTTCCGGCTTGTTTTGCCAAATCAGGTGCGGTTTTAACCCGCCGCCTGCTGATCGGGGTTCGCGCCGGTAAATTC
>JBDHTV010000077.1:0-8009 GCA_039808825.1 Bdellovibrionales bacterium
CCCGGATTGCTCGCCTTGTTGATATGGTCCTGCACCAGCCCTTGATAGAGCGGCGGCAGCGGCCCTTGCGCCAATTGCGGTGCGGTCACGCGCGTCCAGGCGATGAAATCCTCTTGCGGAAAATAAATTTCAAGTCCGCGCGCGATAAAACCATGCTGCCAGTTGAAGAAACGCTGAAACGCGCCGTGATTGCCCTTGCCGTGCTCGGTCAGCGTGCGCATCGCGCGATGAAAGCGCACGAGTGGCGCCGCGCCCGGCGCCAGCTGCGTCGGGTTGTTGAGGAACAGCCCGACATCGCCCGCCACCTCCGGCTTGGTCGGGTGGGCGGCGAGGGCGCCGTTCTGTTCCAGGTTCGCGATCACGCGGTCGATAATGGCGTTGGCTGACAATTGCTTACTCAAATCAATCCTTGCTTCGGCTTATTGTGCCGATATTTGCGCCATAACCTAGAAACTAAAAAACACCGGTCAGCGCCCGGTTCATCGCGGGTAGCGCATTTCATCCACAGCTTGCGGCGTCGTGCCGAATTGTCCTGCATTTTCTTGTGGATAAGCGTTTGTGCGGCCATACCACATCTTGTGTTCGCTTATCCACAATCCTACAGAATAGAGCGTTACGTCACCGGAATCATCTGCGCCGCCAAGCCCCGCCCCGCGCAGAAAACAGGAGAGCGTCGCCTTGCGTATCCAGCGTCTCTATACGGTTGCCCAGGAAGATGTCTATGCCCGCATCCCGTTCGTGCAGGCCGATCTGGAATTGCTCGCGCCCAACGGCGGCATCGCGGCGCAGTTCGCGGCGGTCGAAATTCCGGCAGGCTGGGCGCATGGCGCGGTGCAGGCGCTGCTCGAAAACGGCCTGTGCCGTTGCGACGTACCGCAACAACGGCGCGCGGTGGAAGAAAACACCGTGCCGCGCTGGCTCTGGCGCCATATGCCCACCGCCGATGCCGTCACGAGTCATGAGCGCAGCTTCAAGCAGCTTTTTGACCGTGTCGCCGGGGCGCTGACTTATAGCGGCTGGAAGGCGGGCTATTTCACGGCTGAGGCCGACGCCGCAGCCTTTTATGACGAGCTGCGTTTCCTGCTCGCAACCCAGCGCCTCGCGCTGCCCGCTGTTTATATGACGCAGCTTGGTCTCGCCTGGGCCTATGGCTTCGAGGGCCGGGCAGGCGAGGGCGTCTGGCTCGACCCGCGCAGCGGCCGTGTGCGCGTGCGCGCGCTTGAACATGCCCATCCGCAGATTCTGGAAATCATCGGCGCGCCGGATACGCCCGCGCTGCTTGCCGCCGACGATCCCGCTTTGCATGATAAGCTTGGCGCGCATCAGGCCGCCGAAGCCGCCGCCGTCGCACAACGCCTCGGCGCCAAATTGCTTCAGCAACAGCTTGATGCCCTCTATGATGCCGCGACGACCACGCAGGCCGAAGCCGCGCTCGCTGCCGCACGCCAGCAAGGCGTGAGCGACAAGCTGATTGCCGCGACGCTGGAGCGTGCGCAGCTCGGCCAGCCTGCCTTGCAATTGCCGGAGCCGTCGCCCGCACCGGGCCATAATGCCACGGCCTTGCCGAGCCAGTTCGTGCTGCATCAGCCGGGTGCGGCAGCGGCGCTGCGTGCCAGCCTGCAGGCGCTCTATCATTATAACGACCCCGGGGTTTTGTTCACGGAGGCCGTGCGCAGCTGGAGCGCCCTGCCGTTGACCGCGGCGCAAAGCGGTCTGAGCGCGACCGGCGCGGCGCTGCTGCCGCTCAATTGCGCCGTGAGCCGCGCCGCGCTCAATCTGCTGCCTTTCCTGCGCGATGCAGAGGCGGGCGGCGGCTTTGACCATACCGGCTTCGCCCATGCGACGCGTCTGGCCATGGTGGCGCTTGACCTGACATTGCAACATGCCGGTTATCCCGACGAGCATTGCGCGCGCCGCACGCTCGCGCTACGGCCCATTGCGCTGGGCGTGACCAATCTCGCCCCGGCGCTGCTCGCGCAGGGTTATGCTTATGACAGCGCGGCGGGCCGCGCCTTCGCCGGTGCGGTGGCCGCCTTGTTGAGCGGCGTCGCTGCCGTCACATCGGGCGAGCTCGCCGCCGCGCTGGGCCCGGCGGAAGACTTCGCCGAGCGGCGCGAAGCCGTGCTGCGCGTGCTGGGTAATCAGCGCCGCGCCGCCTATGGCGAGACGGAAGCGTATGACGGTGTTGCCAATCCTCCAGCCGGTCTGGCGCTTGAAACCGCGCCCGATTTGCCGTTGCTTGCGGCCGTGCGCCGCGTCTGGGATCAGGCGCTTGAACTTGCCCATACTGTCGGCCTGCGCAATCTGCACCGTGTCGGTATCGATGCCGACCCGGCTTTGCGCGCAGCCATTGACGGTCGCGCCGCCGGTGTCACGCCATTGCCCACGCTGGTTCAGGATGTGCCGCTGGGGGCCGACAGCTTCGCGCGCCAGCCGCTCCCGGCGGTCTATGAGGCATTGAACCGGCTCGATTACGACATTGCCGACCAGCAGACCATCGTTGCGCAACTCGTCGGGCATCGTAGTCTGCGCGGCGCGCCCTGCATCAATCATGCGACGCTGCGCGCACGCGGGTTTGACGATGCGCTGTTGCTGCGGCTGGAAGCCGCGCTGGGCGAAGCCGCCGATATCCGTTTTGCCGCGCATCCCTGGGTGCTGGGGCCGCAGACTTGCGCCGCGCAATTTGGGTTGAGCGAAGACGAGCTGGACGACCCGACCTTCGATCTTTTGGGAAAGCTTGGTTTTGCTGCCGATGAAGTCGCGGCGGCCAATGGCTATTGCTATGGCGGCACGCCGCCTGACCAGCTCATCGGCTTGCAACCGGAGCATCGCGGCGTTTTCGCCTGCTTGAATGCCGATGGTGAAGGCGGCATCGCGCCCGCGGCCGTATTGGCCATGACCGCCGCCTTGCAGCCTTTTGCCGATGGTCTTGTCATCACGCCACTGACCGTGGCGGCGGATTGCGGCGTAGCCGCCGCAACCGGCTGGTTCGACCTGGCGGAAAAATTGGGGCTGCGCCATTTCATTTTCAATCGCGCCCCTGCGCCCCTGCAAATTGCCGCGCTGCCGCCGCAACTCCCTGCGGCCTTGCCCGAGCAACCCGTACTGCCGCTCGCCGCGGTATTGCGCGAGCGCCTGCCGGATCGCCGTAAGGGCTATACCCAGAAAGCGATTGTCGGCGGCCATAAGGTCTATCTGCGCACCGGTGAATATGAAGATGGCGGCCTGGGTGAAATTTTCATCGATATGCATAAGGAAGGCGCGAGCTTCCGCTCGTTGATGAATAATTTCGCCATCGCCGTTTCGCTCGGCTTGCAGCATGGCGTGCCGCTCGAGGAATTTGTCGAGGCCTTCACCTTCACCCGCTTCGAGCCCTCGGGCGTGGTCGAAGGCAATGATGCGATCAAGATGGCGACATCCGTGCTCGATTACGTCTTCCGCGAACTGGCGGTGTCTTATCTGGGCCGGACCGATCTGGCCCATGCCGCGCCGCAGGACCTGCTGCCCGATACGCTCGGCAACGGCCATCGCGAGGGCGATCTTGGCCAGACCGAGGCGCTCAATATGGTCCGTCGCGTCGCGAGCAATGGTTATATGCGGGCCAATTTCCGCGTCGTCAGCAGCGGCGCGGCGCAGGGGGCGCGGCTCAAGGTGCGGATCAGCGGCACGGAACCGGCAGCGCTGCCGGATCAGGTCAATTAAGCCAGTTAAAGCGCCGTATTTTAACCATGAAAACGCGCTTTCATCACCTGACTTATCAACAATTTCATGCCGTGAAAGCGGCGGAAAACCGCCGATTTTGTTGAGTAAAACGAATGAATATCGCTAAACTGCCGCAAAGAGAGGGAGAATCAGCATGACTATGACCCGCCGGATGATGCTCGGCCAGGCCGTTGCTTTTGGCTTGTTGCTGGGCTTGACCGCTGTGCCCGCCGCGCACGCCCTGTCGCCGGAAGAAGCCGCGGCGCTGCCCGACCGTTTCCTCGGCAAGGCCGACGCGCCGGTGACCATCATCGAATATGCCTCGCTTTCCTGCGGCCACTGCGCCCATTTTCAGGAAACGACTCTGCCGGAACTCAAGGAAAAATATCTCGATACCGGCAAGGTCAAGCTGATCTACCGCGACTATCCGACCGACGGTCCCGCGCTCAAGGCCGCGGCCGTCGCGCGCTGCATGCCGGAAGGCAGCTACCATGCGTACCTGACCATCCTGTTCAAGAACCAGAAGAGCTGGGTACTGGAGGACGACCCTACCCACGCGCTCGCGCAATATGCCCGCCTCGGCGGTTTGAGCCAGGCCGATGCCGAAGCCTGCGCCAACAGCACCAAACTGCAGGACGCGCTTGCCGATGGCCGTTTGAAGGCCGACAGCAGCTATGGCGTCAAGGCGACGCCGACTTTCATCATCAATGACGGCAAGGACAAGATCGAGGGCGCTTTGCCCTTCACGGACTTCGCGGCCAGGATTGATGCGTTGCTGCCCGCGGCGCCGGTAGGCGAGAATATCGCGCAAGTGAAGTCCGAGACGAAAGCCGAGAAGAAGGTTGAGTCCAAGCCCGCGCCGAAGGCTGACGACAAGAGCAAGCCGGAAGGCAAGAAGTAAAAAGGTTCAGGATGCTGCATTTCACCAAGCTCAAGCTGCATGGCTTCAAATCCTTCGTTGACCGGACGGAGCTGGTGATCGGCCCGGGGATGACGGGGATCGTCGGACCGAACGGTTGCGGCAAATCGAATCTCGTCGAAGCGCTGCGCTGGGTGATGGGTGAAACTTCGCCCAAGCGTATGCGCGGCAGCGAAATGAACGACGTCATCTTCGGGGGCACGGCCTTGCGTCCGGCGCGCAACGTCGCCGAAGTCGCGCTTGAGCTCGACAATAGCGCCCGCAGTGCGACGGCGGAGTTCAACCATGATGAAGTGCTGGAAGTCACGCGCCAGATCGAGCGCGACGGCGGCTCCGAATATCGCGTCAACACCCGTCCGGTGCGCCAGCGCGATGTCCAGCTGCTCTTTGCCGATCTCGCGACCGGCGCGCATTCGACCAGTCTGGTCGGGCAAGGCCAGATCGACGCGCTGATCCGTGCCAAACCGCAGGACCGCCGCCAGATTCTTGAAGAAGCCTCCGGCACCGCCGGGCTGCAGGCCCGCCGCCATGAAGCGGAACTGAAGCTGCGCGCCGCGGAACAGAACCTGACTCGCGTCGATGACGTGCTGGGCGCGCTGGAAACCCAGTTGCGCAGCTTGAAAACGCAGGTGCGGCAGGCCTCGCGCTATCGCAATCTCGCCGATCATATCCGCCGTACTGAAGCCGCGCTCGCGCATCTGCGCTGGCTCGCCGCCGAACAGCAGGCCGCGCAGGCGCGCGAAGCCTGTCAGGCCGCGGAAACGCGCGTCAACGAACTGCTGGTGATTGTCACGCGCGGCACGACGGAGCGCACCGAGGCCGCGGCCGAGCTGCCGGGGCTGCGTCAAGCCGAAACCGTGGCCGCCGCCGCCGTACAGCGCCTCATCATCGCGCGCGAGCAGATCGAAGGCGAGCTGCGGCGCGTGACGCAGGAGACGGAACAGCAGCAACAGCGTTTGACACAGGCGCAGTCCGACAAGGCGCGCGAGGAGCATCTGCAACACGATGCGCGGCAGGCGCTGGATACGCTGCAGGCCGAGCATGAGCGTGTCACGCAGCAACTGGCGGCTCTGGCGGCGGATATGCCGACCATGCGGCAGAGCTACGATGAAATCACCGCCGTCGTGAACGGGCTGGAAGAAGGGCTGCAGACGCTGACGCAGGATATCGCGGCAGCGGAAGCGCGTCAGAAGGCGTTGCACCAAAGCATCGGCAGCCTCGAAGAGCGCCGCCGCGCGTTGCAGAACCGCCGCGCCGAATTCGCCGCCCAGCGCGAGGCGCTGGAAACGGAACAGGCGGCGCGGCCCGATCTGGCGCTGGCGCAGGCGATGATCGATGCCTGCGAGCAGGATGTCGCCAAACGGCTCGAGCAGGTCTCAGAGGCCGAAGCTGCGCAGGCTGCGGCGGAAACCGAATTTAACGGCGCCCGCGGCGCGCTGCAGCAGCAGGAAACCCACTATACCAAGCTCAAGGCGGAAGCCGATGCGTTGAGCGCGCTGCTGCAGGCCGCGACGCATGACAGCCAGCCGGTGCTTGATCTGGTGCAGGTCACGCCGGGGCTTGAAACCGCGCTCGCGGTTGCGCTCGGTGAGGCGCTGACCGCGCCGCTCGATACCGAGGCCGCGACGCACTGGCGTGCGCTGCCTGCGTTGGAAAATGCGCCGATTTTGCCGCCGGGCAGCACGCCGCTCGCGGCTTTGGTGCAGGCGCCGCCGGCGCTGGACCGCGCCTTGCAGCAGATTGGTCTGGTGGTGGATGAGCAGCAGGGCGCCGCTCAGGCCGCGCAGTTGCAGCCGGGCCAGACTCTGGTCAGCCGCAATGGCTGGGCCTGGCGCTGGGATGGCTTTACCGTCACGCCCAACGCGCCGACCACGACGGCGGTGCGGCTGCAGCAGCGTAACCGCCTGCAGGCGCTGGCCGCTGAAATCACGGCGGCCGAAGCCAAAGCCGCTGCGGCACGGACCGAATTGCAGCAAGCCGAACAGCGCCGCTCGGGCGTGCAGCAACAGTTGCAAGCCGCGCGTCAGGCGCAGCAGCAGGCCTATAGCGCGCTCAACGATGCGCGCCAGCATCATGCCCGCCATGCCCAGGCCGCCGCCGCGACCGCGACGAAAATCGCGGCGATCACCGATGCGCTCGCGCATCTTGAGCAGGACGAAGCCGGTTTGCAAAGCCAGCAGACGCAGGCGCAGGCCGAATTGGCCGATCTCCCCGATACCGCCGCGCTGCGGCAGGATCAGGACGCCCGCCGTCTGCAACTCGCCGAGCAGCGCCAGGTACAGATCGAGCGCCGCAGCCGGGTCGATCATGCCGCACGCGAGCAGCAGGGGCTGCAGGCGCGCTTGCAGCAGGTGGTCGGCGACAGCAATAGCTGGCGCAACCGCACCGCGGCGGCGGACAAGCATATCGCCACGCTCGCCGAACGCATCGCCGAGCTTGAAGCGGCGCTTGCGGGATTGGCCGACAAACCGGCGCAACTCACGGAACAGCGCGGGAAAGTCTTCACCGAGACGCAGCAGGCGGAAAGCGTGCGCGCGGCGGCAACCGATGCGTTGATCGCGGCGGAAACGAAGCTCAATGCCATCGAACAGCAATTGAAGCGCGACGAGAACACGCTGACTGAAGCGCGCGAAAACCGCGTGCGCGCCGAAGCCGCCGTTGAGGCCGCAATCGAGCATGGCCGCGTGCTGACGGAAACGACGCAGGAAAAGCTCGGCTGCCTGCCAACGGAAGTCTTGCCCATCGCCGAACTTGATCCGACCGCGCCGCTACCGGAGCAGGGCGCGCTTGAAGACCAGCTTGCGCGCTATGTCCGCGAACGTGATGGCATGGGCCCGGTCAATTTGCGTGCTGAGGTCGAGGCCGAGACGGTCGAGGGCGACATCGCCAAGCTGGTGGCCGAAAAAGAAGACCTCGTCAGCGCCATCGCCAAGCTGCGCCAGGGTATCAGCCAGCTCAACAAGGAAGCGCGTGACCGTCTGGGCGAGGCGTTTCAGAAGGTCGATGAGCGGTTCCAGATTTTGTTCAAGCGCCTGTTCGGCGGCGGCAAAGCGCATCTGCAGCTCATGGAAGCGGAAGACCCGCTCAATGCCGGGCTTGAAATTTTCGCGGCGCCGCCGGGCAAGAAGGTTCAGATTCTCTCGCTGCTGTCGGGTGGCGAACGGACGCTGACGGCGCTGGCGCTGCTCTTCGCGGTGTTCCAGACCAATCCGTCGCCGATCTGCGTGCTCGACGAAGCTGAGGCCGCGCTCGACGAAAGCAATGTCGATCGCTTCTGTTCGCTCGTCGCCGATATCGCGCGCGAGACGAGTACGCGCTTTCTCGTCATCACCCACCAGCGTCTGACGATGGCGCGCATGGATCGCCTGTTCGGCGTGACGATGAGCGA
>JBDHTV010000078.1:0-7981 GCA_039808825.1 Bdellovibrionales bacterium
AATGCGTAGAGAGTAGCGCGTGTCTTCATGCCGTACCTCTCCGTTACTCTAGTTCGCCGATGGCTTGCCACGCGGGAGTGGCAAGCGAAACCTATAATTACACCCTTGCAGTGGGGAACAAAACTGTAGCCAGCCTGACGAGGCATAAAAAAAGGGGCGGTCTTGCGACCGCCCCTTTTCCCAAATATGGGACCAGCAATTAACGCTTGCTGAACTGGAAGCTGCGGCGAGCCTTCGGCTTGCCGTACTTCTTGCGTTCGACAACGCGGCTGTCGCGGGTCAGGAACTTGGCCTTCTTCAAGACCGGACGCAGCGCCGGTTCGAAATAGGTCAGTGCCTTCGAAATGCCGTGCTTGACCGCACCGGCCTGACCGGAGAGGCCGCCGCCGACGACGTTCACTTCAACGTCGAACTGGCTGCCGCGATCAGCGACCGCGAAAGGCTGACGCACGACCATCTGCAGCACAGGGCGGGCGAAGTAAACTTCGACGCCGCGGCCATTGACGGTGATCTTGCCGGTGCCCGGCTTGATCCAGACGCGGGCGATCGCGTTCTTGCGCTTGCCGGTGGCATAGGCGCGGCCGTACTTGTCGATCTTCGGCGCGTTCGGATCAACCGGCGCAGCGGCGGCGGCTGTCGCCTTCGGCGCAGCTTCCGGCTTCGCGGCCTTGCTGATGTTCTTCAGCTCGGCGAGCGGCGCTGCCTTGGCACGCGGTGCGCGCGGGGCACGCGGCGCGGCGGCCTTGGTTTCGGTCTTGGTGTCTTTGGTATCCTTGGAGGAAGCCATGATTAGCCTCTTTTATTCTTGGGATTGCGGGCCGCGAAATCGATCACGGTAGGAGCCTGGGCGACATGCGGATGCTCGGCGCCCTTGTAAACGCGCAGGTGCGTGAGCTGCTTGCGGCCCAGCGTGCCCTCGGGCAGCATACGCTGCACGGCGAGCATGATGACCTGTTCCGGACGCTTGCCGGTGAGCATCTTGGCGCGGGTGCGGTCCTTGATGCCGCCGGGATAGCCGGTGTGATAATAATAGTTCTTGTCGGTCGCCTTCTTGCCGGTGATCTTGACCTTCTCGGCATTGATGACGATGACATTGTCGCCGCAATCGACGGAGGGCGTATAAGTCGTCTTGGTCTTGCCGCGCAGCGTCATGGCGATGGCGCTGGCCAGACGGCCGAGCACGACGCCTTCGGCATCGAACAGCACCCACTTCTTGCTGACATCCTGATGGCGCAGCGTGAAGCTCTTGGTGTTGGTCTTTTGCGCCGCCGGAATCTTCTTCGGGGCAGCGGCGGGGGCAGTGGCCTTCGCCGCGGGCTTTTTCGCCGTTTTCGGCGCGGCGGGTTCAGCCGTTTTGGCCGCCGTCTTGGTGGTCTTGGTTGCCATTCTTGTCTCCAGTCAGGGTGCGTCGGCCAAAAGCCCATAAGCCACGGCGACGCAAAGTGCCGGATTGATAAGCCGCCGACCCTGCCGGGTCAAGCAAAAAGCGGTATTTTCGCATGTGGTAATATGATACCACACGGCATGATCCGTGCCGGCCCGGGCGTTTACCATGCGCGCACCGCCTATTTACTTGCGGTTTTATCGGCTAGGGTCGGATAACCAAAAGCCAATTATTGAATGATAAAACTATGCCGAAGCAATTAACTCCCGCCGAGCGCGACGCGCTGGCCAAGCAGAAGATCGACGCCGCCACGAGCGTCATTACCGGCATTCCATACGGCAAGCCGGGCCATGAACAGGCCGTCAAGGATATGGTGGCAGCGGTGCCGGATATCCTCGACCCGCTGGAGCGGATGCAGGCCGCGCGTACCGCCGGGCGCTTTTCGGCCCCTATGTCGCCGCTCTTTCAGCCTTCCGCCAGCTATGTCGGCCTGCAAGTACAGGCCACGCAGCACTGGTCGGAAGCCATTCGCGCTATGGCCGCACATCCGCAGCACGCAGCGCGCGTGGAGCATGAGATTATCCGCACCGTGAACATGACCCATCAGGGCTCGCTGCTGCTCGATACCGCCACCAAAACTGATGGCAAGCAGCTGATTGCCAACGCCACCGCGCGCCGCCCCCCACAAGTCGGGCCGGGCCGGGCGGGCAGCCGCCCCGGCGCGCACCCTTAAAACCGCCGCTGCACCGACAAGAACCATTGCGTGCTCCGCAGGTGCTTGCTATAAGGCGCGTGCTTTTGCCGGGGCGTGGCGAAACCGCTGCGTGACGTCTTAAAAAGCAAATAAAAATCAATGTTTTAAATTCAACGGCCCAGGGTAGAACGTACGTGACCGCAACCGCCACAGTCCAACCCCAGACCCCAAAGCTGCCCAAGGCAGGCGAATCGGCCATTCTGGCCCGCCGCTACGCGCTGGCGCTCTATGATCTTGCCGCCGAACAGCACGCGCTTGATGCGGTAACGGAACAGCTCGTTATCGTCGAACATGCTCTCGCACAGGTTCCGGAGCTGACGCGTTTGATCAACGATCCGCGCTTGTCGCGCGAGCAGATGACACAGGGGTTTAAAGCCGTCACGCAGCTTGGCCAACTCGGCGGCATTACTGCAAATTTCCTCGCTCTGATCGCGCAGAACCGCCGTGCGGCCTTGCTGCCGGCTATTCTCGCCGCTTTTGGCGCCGAACGTGCGCGTCGCGCCGGTGAAATCACCGCGACCGTGCGCAGCGCGCAACCGCTGTCGCCCGCGCAACAGCAACAGATTGTCAGCCACCTGGCGCAGGCCACGGGCGGCAAAATCCGCCTGAATGTCACGGTGGATGAAAGCCTGATTGGCGGCATGGTCATCAATTACGGTTCCATGCAAATCGATGCATCCCTGCAGGGCAGGCTTGCGTCACTCACCCAGCAATTGAAAGAGGCAGCCTAATGGATATTCGCGCATCGGAAATTTCGTCCGTCCTGAAGCAGCAGATCGCCGGTTTCGGCACCGCGGCTGAAGTGGCCGAAGTCGGGCAGGTGCTGTCGGTTGGCGACGGCGTCGCGCGCGTTTACGGCCTGGACAATGTCCGCGCCGGTGAAATGGTGGAATTCCAGAACGGCGTGAAGGGTATGGCGCTGAACCTGGAAGCCGACAATGTCGGCGTCGTTATTTTCGGCGACGACCGCAGCATCAAGGAAGGCGATGTCGTCAAGCGCACGGGCGCGATCGTCGAAGTGCCGGCCGGCAAGGGGTTGCTCGGTCGCGTGGTCGATGGTCTCGGCAACCCGATCGACGGCAAGGGCCCGCTGACAGATGTCAAGTTGACGCGCGTCGAAATCAAGGCGCCGGGCATCATTCCGCGCAAGTCGGTGCATGAGCCGATGCAGACCGGCCTCAAGGCGATCGACGCGCTCGTGCCCGTCGGCCGCGGCCAGCGCGAGTTGATCATCGGCGACCGCCAGACCGGCAAGACCGCTGTGGCGCTCGATACCTTCATCAACCAGAAGCCGGTCAATGAAGGCGACGATGAGAGCAAGAAGCTCTATTGCATCTATGTCGCCATCGGCCAGAAGCGCTCCACCGTCGCGCAAATCGTCAAGACGCTCGAAGACGCGGGCGCGATGAAGTACAGCATCGTCGTCGCGGCCTCCGCCTCGGACCCGGCGCCCATGCAGTTCCTGGCGCCTTATACCGGCTGCGCCATGGGCGAATATTTCCGCGACAACGCCATGCACGCGCTGATCGTTTATGATGATTTGTCGAAGCAGGCGACGGCGTACCGCCAGATGTCGCTGCTGCTGCGCCGCCCGCCGGGCCGCGAAGCCTATCCCGGCGACGTGTTCTATCTCCACTCGCGCTTGCTCGAACGCGCAGCGAAGCTGAACGACGAAAAGGGGGCCGGTTCGTTGACCGCGCTGCCGGTCATTGAAACGCAGGCGGGCGACGTCTCGGCCTATATTCCGACCAACGTCATCTCCATCACCGACGGCCAGATCTTCCTTGAGACCTCGCTGTTCTATAAGGGCGTGCGCCCGGCCATTAACGTCGGCATCTCGGTCAGCCGCGTCGGTTCCGCCGCGCAGATCAAGGCGATGAAGCAGGTCGCGGGCTCGATCAAGCTGGAACTCGCGCAGTTCCGCGAAATGGAAGCCTTCGCCCAGTTCGCGTCCGACCTTGACGCCACGACGCAAAAGCTGCTCAACCGCGGCCGCCGCCTGACCGAGCTGCTCAAGCAGCCGCAGTTCAAGCCGCTGCCGGTCGAAGAGCAGGTCTGCTCGATCTATGCCGGTGTGAAGGGCTATCTCGACAATGTGAAGGTCGAGGACATTAACCGTTGCGAAAGCGGCTTGCTCTCCGAGCTGCGTGGCCGCGGTGCGGATATTCTGCAGGCCGTCCGGCTTGACAAGCAGATCAAGCCTGAGACGGAAGAGAAATTGAAGGCATTTATCGCCGGTTATGTGAAAAACTTCGTGTAATTTCTTACGTTAATGCCGAACAAAAAGCCGATTGCCTTATAGGCAATCGGCTTTTTTATTGATAAAAAAACATAGGCATTTTTTGAAAGCATAAGAATTACAATGAAAAATAACCCATTTCAGCAAAAGTGGCGCGACGCGCAAACCGAGGTTCGCGCCCAACAGCATTTTAAGAACGAACAGCGCATCGCCGCGTTGCTGCACTATCTCCATGAAGAGCTGAAGCGCGCGCGGCAGAAAAATATCGGCCTGGAAAAAGCGCGGGATCGCCGCGACCGTCTCGCGAACACGGCGCTCATCGCCGTGACGCTGGCGATTTTTGTGCTTGGCGTAGGTGCGGCGCTCTTGTGGTATGAAACGCACAACCAGACGGCGGCGGCGGACAAGGCCGCCGCGCAGCAGTTACGGCTCATGCAGCGTCAGCTCGATGAGATGAAGCAGTCGAACCGCCCGTGGATCGGCGTCAACAAGGTCAACTTCAAGGTCACGACGGACGAGCATGGCAAGCCCGTGGTCAATGCGGCGATCGAGATGATCAACGCGGGCAAGACGCCCGCCAAGATCATCAGCACGCGCAGCAGCCTGCAGTTCTTGAAGAAGTTCAAGAACCCGCCGGATTACGGCGCGCCATCGGCGCCTGCGCCGTCCGGCTTCAGCAGCGTCGTGGTGCCGAACGGTATCTTCAGCGATTATGTCGCGACCATGCCGGGCATCGTCAATGACGCGGGGCTGAGCGCGATGAAAAATCAGGAAGTCGGGCTGTATTACTTCGGCGAAGTGGCCTATGCCGACATCGCCGCGCTGGCGGGCCAGCATGTGCTGCATTATTGTTATGTCTACTTCACGCCGTCGCTGATCGCCAACTGCCCCGGCTATAACGAGGCGAACTGACAGTCGCCTTACGACCAGTCCTTGAAGAAGCCAGCGAAGATGCGCGCATAGCGCGCCACGCCGCGCGGCGTCAGGATTTCATCGTTGCGCACCTCGATCTGCACGCCGGGGCGGTTCGCGGCTTCAGCGTGATGCTCAAGCGTATAAGTCACGCTGATGCCGTCTTTGGGCCGCATGGCGTAAGGCTCATTATCACCGATCTCAAGCTCGGTATTGTTGCGCAGATAGCTGAGCAGTGCGAGCGCCGTGGCCGGGTCATGGTGCCATAGGATGCCGATCTGCCACGGGCGCGGCAGCGGCATCGCTCGGTATTGCGGCGTAAAGCTGTGCACGCCGACCACACATACACGGCCCACGCGCGCCTCGATCTGCGCAATCTCTTGTTCAATGCGGGCGTGGTAAGGCTTGAAGATCGCGTCGATCCGCGCCTGCCGATCGGCGGTGCTCAGCGCATGATTGCCGGGAATAGCCACGCCGTCTTCTTCGATCGTAAAGGCGCTGGGCTGCTCCGGCTTGCGGTTGCAGTCGATCACGAGGCGCGAGAAGTTACACAAAATGGCGGTGCATCCGAGCAATGCCGCCAGCTCCTCCGTCAGCGCGCCTGCGCCGACATCGACGGCGAAATGACGCTGCAAATCAGGCACGGCAACGCCAAGATTATGGAGCTGCTCCGGCACGCGGTTGCTCGCATGGTCGCAGAGCAGGACAATGGGTGAGGGCACGCTTGCGGGGATTACGCGATAAGGTGCGCCATCGGCGGCGGTCAGCAGTGACGACATTGGCAAAGCTCGGTTGGTTGCGCCGCTCACCCTATCACCGTGGTTGACCGAATGCCAGATTGACCGCCGCGCCGACTTTCGGCACCGGATAATTTGGCTTCGTCTCCGCCGGTTGTTCGCGGATGGTCGCAATAATTGGCACGTTGCTGCCGTCGACGCGCTTGGAGCTGGAACGCAGCGCGATGAGGTTGGTGCCAAGCGGCGCCTCGAACAAAGTTGGTGTCGCTTTCGCAGCAAATGGCGTGAGCGTATCGCTGAGCTTGACGTCCGGCTTTTCGATCAGCTTGGCTGCCAGCAATTCGACCGAAGCCTGCGAGAAGGCCACCTGTACTGGGCGTTTCTTTGCCGCCGCTTGCTTGAGCGCTTTGCGGTCGCGTTCCGTGATCCATAATTTTGCGTTATTGAAATTATCAACCTCGATAACATGGGTATGGTTCGGTACAGCGGGAATGACGCTATCCGGATCAACTTTTTTGAGCACGCCTTTTGCGATAAGTTTTTTGCGGATTTTCTTTTTGGCGAATTGCAGCGACGCTTCCGGCAGAATTTCGAGCGAGCGGAACTGGCTGCCTTTGCTGTTCGTGGTCGTGAGCTCATATAATTCTTTGATCAGCGGCCGGACATAGGCGAGCTCCAACCCGTTGGAGGTGCCGCCCACCGTCACGCCGTTGCCGAGATCGGCGAAATAAAAGCCGCGCCGTGCGTTTTCTTTGGTGCCGCCCTTCTTGTCCGGCGGCGCGCTGTTGACGGCGATAATCAGCCGGTCTGGGCGCTGCGTGTTGGTGATGATCTCCGAAGTCGCCGCGCCGATATCGAGCGTGTTGTTGGCTGGCACGACGATAACGTCGCCGTGTATGCCGGTGCGGCCCTTGTGCTGCGCATAGGCCCCGTAAATCTTGAGCTGCGCATTGCGGTCGGTCGTATCGGTGATCTGAACGATCTGGGTACCTTTGTATGGCTTGGCCATAATTACCTCCTTAACCGAGAGAGATGAATTGAAGTGGAACATTGCTGCCGCTCCCGGCCTTGGCCTGCTGCAGGGCCACAACAGCCCCGCCGCGCAGCCGCCAGCGTTCCATGAGCTGCTCGTGGTCATAGGAACGGTAAGGCTGCTGCCCGAGCAGCTTGTCGGCAGGGTTCTGGAACTCGCCACCCTGCAGGTTGCGATAGGCTTTCTGCGGCTCAAGCGCCATGAAGGCGAGGAAGGTGCGGCGCGTCGCGACTTCGGCACGTGGCGTGCGATGCATCGTTGACCCATCGAACTCAGCGACACTGCCGTTGGGCGCGGCCACCTCGTGGCCCGCCAGTTTGAACTGCGTGCCCATCCGATCGGCGGCGCTCTGAATGCGGTGGTCGCCCCAGGAATGGTGATTGTGCCAGCCCGGAATGTGCCGCTGATGCGCCTCCCCAGCCGCAGCGGTGTGGCGCGAGGGCCGGATGGCGAAAACCAGATCGTGCGCCCCGCCGCGCGCATATTCGCGGTCGATCATATCCTGCAGCGTCGCGAGGAACGGCTTGTCGCGCTGCGGCAGGATGCACTGGTCGGACTTGGCGGACTTGATGATATACATGCCGCCATAGATATCGTCGCCGGCGCCGAATTCCTTGAGGTTCGGGATGCGGCCGACGAGCTTGGGTTCCCCGCGCACCAGCGCGGTGCCCGCCGCCTTGAAGTCGCGGATGCGGTCGGTATTGGGGACCAGCACGAAGCCGGCATTGGCCAGATGCGGCGGCACCGCCGGATCGGGATTGGGCGCGTGGGCGCGATGTAAAATAACCTGCGGCATAATATATCTGTCCGGCAGCTCTATGAGCTGCCCTCTGTCAAAACGTTCAATGGAAATCCCGGTGTCACCGCGGCGGGTGACGGACGCTTAAAGCGTCACATTCGCTGGGTGGGCGTGCTGCCCGGC
>JBDHTV010000079.1:0-7862 GCA_039808825.1 Bdellovibrionales bacterium
ATGAGCAGCGTGCCGGTATAATGCGTGAGCATATCCTCGAGCATGTCGAGCGTGTCCATGTCGAGATCGTTGGTCGGCTCGTCGAGAATGAGCAGGCTGCCCGGATTGGCCATGACCTTGGCCAGCAGCAGCCGGTTCTTCTGCCCGCCCGACAGCGTGCTGACCGGCTGGTCGGCCTGGCGCGGGTCGAACATGAAGTCCTTGAGATAGCCGCAGACATGGCGCGTCTTGCCCATGACATTGAGATAGTCGCTGCCGTTCGGACACAGGATGCGATGCAGCGAATGTTCCGGGCGCAGCGCCGCGCGCTTCTGATCGAAATAGGAAACCTCGATGCTCGGCGCGAGCTTGACATTGCCCATATCCGGCTTGAGCTCGCCGATCATAAGCTTGAGAAAACTTGTCTTGCCGTTGCCGTTGCGCCCGACGATACCGATCCGGTCGCCGCGCAGCACGCGCAGATTGAACTTGTCGAGGATGACCTTCTCGCGCGGCGGTACCGCGCCCGCCACCGGATAGGCGAGCCGCACCTGATGGAACTCGGCAATACTGCGCGAGGCGATCGGCGCGTCGCCGACCACGGCGAATTCGACGCGCGCCAGCATACGGTTCAGTGCATTCTTGTCGGCGCGCAGCTTCTCGCGCTCCGCCTTCATCAACGCCAGGCGGCGGACATTGCGCTTGCGCCGCGCGGGAACACCGCGGCTGGCCCAGTCCACCTCCTGATCGAGCAGCTTCTGCCGGTTATGCAGCTCGCGTGCTTCCTGCTCGAGCAGCATGGTCGACCATTCTTCGAAATAGTCGTAACCGCGCGGGCAGACCTTGAGCTTGCCGCGGTCGAGCCAGAATACCTTGTCGGAAATGGCGGCAAGAAAGGCGCGGTCGTGGCTGATACAGACCAGCGCGCCGCGATAGCCGCGCAGATAATTCTCCAGCCATTCGATGATCTCGAGATCAAGATGGTTGGTCGGCTCATCGAGCAGCAGGATATCGGGGGCCAATACCAGCGCGCGCGCCAGCGCCGCGCGCCTTAGCTGGCCGCCTGACAGGCTGGCGAGCTCCGCCGCCGGATTGAGTCCGAGCGGCGTCAGGATCTGCTCGACCTTATAGGCATGGCTGTCGGCGGAGTCCGGCGCGGCGTCGGTGATGCCCGCAAAAACATAGTCATAGATTGATTGGCCGCTCTGGGGCACCAGCTCCTGCGGCAGATGACCGACCACCGTCCCCTGCAGCTGCCAGCGCAGCCCGCTATCGAGCTCGCGCGTACCGCTGATGATGTTCATCAGGGTCGTCTTGCCGCTGCCGTTGCGACCGACCAGGCAAATTTTGTCCCCTTCCTGAATATTGAAGGAGAGCGCGTCGAACAGCACCTTGTCGCCAAAGCGGATGGCGGCGTCCTGGACGCTCAAGAGCAGTGTGGCGGCCACAATTTATCCCTGAATTGCTTTGCGGGGCGCCGTGACCAGCTTAATCACCCGCCCGAATGTGGTGCCCTGTACCATAATCGAGAAGACCACGACAACATATGTCATCGACAGGATTAGGTCTTTTTCCGGCCCATAGGGCAGCGACAAAGCGAGCGCGATGGAAATGCCGCCGCGCAGCGCCCCCCAGGTCAGCAGCGTGATGGTGCCGCGCTCGAAGGGCTGCCACATGCGCAATAGGTTAATGAGCAGCGCGACGCTGAACCAACGCCCGGCCAGCACCGCGAGGATGGCGAAGAACCCGACACCGACATCGCTGAAATTAATGCTGATGACCACCATTTGCAGCCCGATCAGCATGAACAGCACCGTATTCAGGATATCGTCGAGCAATTCCCAGAACAGGTCGAGGCGGACCCGCGTGCGTTCCGACATCACCCGCTCGCGCCCCTGATTGCCGATAATCAGACCCGCGACCGCGACCGCCACGGGCGCCGAAACATGCAGCACCTCGGCGAGCGCATAGCTGCCGGTTACCAGCGCTAGCGTCAACATCACCTCGATCCGATATTCGTCGATACGCCGGATCAGGGCATAGGCCGTCCAGCCCGCCGCCGCGCCGAGCAGCAGGCCGCCCGCCACTTCACGTAAGAACAGGAAGCCGACGGCGCCCACCGTGGGCGGGTCGCTGCTTTGCGCGATGCCGAGCAAGGCCAGAAACACCACGATGCCGGTGCCGTCATTGAACAGGCTTTCGCCGCCGATCTTGTAATAGAGCCGCCGCGTCACCTTGGCATCCTTGAGGATACCAAGCACGGCGATCGCGTCGGTCGGCGCGATCAGCGCCCCGAAAATCAGGGCATGGACATAGCTGAGATTGAGCCCGAGCCAATCGGTAAAAGCCCAAACCAGCGTGCCGGTCATCAC
Source organism: Bdellovibrionales bacterium (assembly GCA_039808825.1). GTDB lineage: Bacteria > Pseudomonadota > Alphaproteobacteria > UBA9219 > RFNS01 > JAGOHT01. The sequence continues at coordinate 2,352 of JBDHTV010000079.1, forward strand.
AACCGAGATGACGACACCCGTCGTGGCAAGCAGCGCCACCACCCAGCGCACTTCACGCAACGCCGTGATATTGACATGCAGCGCACCGGCAAAGAGCAGGAAAGAAAGCAGCCCATGCAGCAGAAGCTCGGTAAAATCGATCTCCTGCATCATATGCCGCACCCAATCCGTATTGATCAGGCCCAGTTTACCGAAGGTGAAACCCACCATGGACATGGTGAGTGCGATTGCCATCACCCCGATCGCCTGCGGCAGCTTGACGTAGCGATGGTTAATATAACCGGCCATCGCGGCAATCGTGAGCAGCAGGGCGATAATCTGGAAAGCGGACATCACGTCTCATCGTTGTTCGGGGTTGAAAAAACCATATAGGCACCACCGCCGCGATGCCAAGCTTTTTCCTGCTCGCCGGGAAGATTTTTGCCCAAAAAGCAACAGCGCGGCCCGCGGGGCCGCGCTGTGCCGCATGACTTATCTGTTTCTGGCCTAGCCGAGATTGCTCGCGGCGAACTGCCAATTGACGAGGTTGTTCAGAAACGCATCGACCATATCGGCGCGGCGGTTCTGATAATCGAGATAGTAGGCATGCTCCCAAACATCGCATGTCAGCAGCGGCTTCTGCTTATCGGTGAAAGGCGTCGCGGCGTTCGCGGTCTTTACGACCTTGAGCTTGCCGCCATCGAGGACGAGCCAGGCCCAGCCGGAGCCGAACTGCGCCAGCGCCGTCTTCTTGAACTCTTCCTTGAAGGCTTCAAGGCTGCCGAAGTCGGTCTTGACGCGCTCAGCGAGTTCACCCGCCGGCGCACCGCCGCCTTGCGGCTTCATGCTGTTCCAGAAGAAGGTGTGGTTCCAGACCTGCGCGGCATTGTTGAACACGCCGACCTTGGCCGCATCGCCGACCGTGGCGAGGATAATATCCTCGAGCGACTTTTCGGCCAGCGGCGTTTCCTTGACCAGATTATTGAGGTTGGTGACATAGGTTTGGTGGTGCTTGCCGTGATGGAAGCCCAGCGTCTGCGCCGACATATAGGGCGCGAGCGCGTCGGGCGCATAAGGCAGCGGCGAAAGTTCGAAAGCCATGGGAATGCTCCGGAGCAAGAATGGGGACAAAAACCGTACCCGCTACTCATACGCCATGCCGCACGGGGCGGCAAGCCGGGAACTGGCCGCCGCACCGCAATCCCATCGCGCCGTTTACGCAGAACGCGTAGTTTTACGGATTGAGCCGCCGCAGATACCGCTGCAGATTGAGCCGCACCTGCTCGCGCCGCACCTGGGCTTGATAATGCTCGGTGCGCGCCGCGCTGATGGTTTCCGTCACCCGCGCCGGATCGGGCTGGGTCACCTGCTTGGCGGCGGCGAACAAGGCTTCGATACCGACGACTTTGACATCGCGCGGCGCCTGTTTGAGCTTGCCCTGCTCGTCCCAGCTCTCCGGCAGATCGGGATTGGCCTTGTATTTACTGGCGCGCAGTGTGCGCACATGCTTGAACCCGAGCCGGTCGAGAATTTTACGGCTCGCGATATTGCCCGGATCGACGGTGGCCATGACCTTGCTGATCTTGAGCTGCTGCTTGAGCTTCCCGAGCAGTTCGACCGTCGCGTCAGTCGCGAAATGGATGCGCTGATAGCTCGGATCGATGAAATAGCCGATTTCGACCTGATTCGTGCCATCACCCACCGGCTTCTTGTTGAAGACCATGATGCCGCCGATCAGATGATCGTCGCGGGCATCGGCCACGCCCATGAAATAGGCGCTGCGGTTGCGCTCTTTCTGCTGCTTGAGCGCGGCCTGCAGAAACCCCACGGGGCCAAACTGGTGGCGCAACGGCGCGAAAAACAGATCGACATTCATCTGCCGCAGGCGGCTATAGTCGCCATGCCGCATCTCCCGCAGCACATAGCGCCCTTTCCGGTCCAATGTTCTTGGATGTACCATCGCTTTATATTCCAAATGATTTTAAAAATAAAAAATACTATTCAGCGGCGTATAAAAGCGCCGGTCTTCAACGTTGCGGCCTTTCCGCCGCGTTCTGCCACATGATGTCGAACTGGGCGCGGAACGAAGCGGCGACCAGCGCCGAATTGATGATCACGATGCTCGGCGCATTCTCGACCTGGAAATTGATGATCGCCAGCTTGTCACCATAGACATAGAACGGCACCGACGAGACGATGTCAGTGCTATAGCGATAAACCAGATAACCGGCTTCGGGATTATGCGACATGTCTTTCGTCGTTGCGATCGCGCGGATATGCACGTTGCGCAGTGCGATCATGCGTTTGACATGCGGATCGGCATATTCGCCAAGATGCTTCTTGAACAGCGCGTTATCGACATTGCTGACGCAGATGCTGCCGTCGACGCCTTCGCCGCCGCTGATCGTGCGTGCCTGCTCATAAATCTCATCCATGAAACGGCGGAAATCTTCCGGCCCCTGATAGGTGCGGATGCTGCCGGTCACGCGGCGCACACCGTCGCCTTCGATAAAGGCGACATCGCGCGCGGCAAAGGCGCGGATGATCGCTTCGGTCGTCGCTTCCTGCGGCCGGAACGTGCCGTGCTCGATATTCTTGATCGTCTCAGGCGAGATATTCGCAGCCTTGGCGAGGTCCGCACGCGTCCAGTCCAATAGCCCACGCGCAGCACGCAGTTGAGCGGCAGTCAGCATTGTCAAACTCCTGAAGCTTCGCTATGCAGGCGTCGCCCGGCAGCGAAGAAATTAAGCGTCCTAATGTTCACCCAACTCATTACCTAATATGGGTACGACGTCAACCTAATTATTACTTTCATTTCTGGCAATAAATTAACCTTATTTTTAAGACACGACAAATAATCCAGTGCAAGAAACTAAATTAGTTATTTTATTATCAAAAATTAGCATGTATAGTCATCTCAAGATTTACAATAATTAATACCTGCGGGCACAAAATTAATATTCGCATACAGATTTTTTGTAATTGGATTGGGCGATGCTGGTTTTAAACGGAAAAACGATAACGATGCGCGATTTCACGATGTCAAAGCCCGTTACGCCCGGCAAGGCCGCCAATAGCGACGCACAGCTTGCCCCCTTTGCCCAACGCTTTATCGGCGCTCTCGAAGAAACCTCGCTGGTCGCGCTGATCGATTATCTTGCCGATCATCAGTCGTTGCCGGTCGCGCTTGTGCAACGGCAGTTCTGCGACCGCTTCAATATCGGCGTGCTCCACGCCCTGCCTGCGGCTCGCTTTGACGCCGCCGTCGAATATCTTGTCGATCAAATGCCCGCCGAGCATATCACCATCAAGGGCTAAGACGCGTTAGCATTTCCTTCATGTTTTCGCCGCGATAATTCCGCCTTCTGAATGATAACATGACAATGCGGGAGCAGCCGCCATGCGTCTGGAACAAATCCTGGCCACGCTGATTATTGCCCTGTTGGCGGGCACGATCGGCGCCTACCTGGTCTCGACCGGCCATGACCCGCTTAAATCGCAGCCCGCAGCGATCGTGACCACGCTGGCGCAGGTCGCAAGCAGCGGCAAATTGCGTTGCGGCTATATCGAGGAGGAGCCCGCCTTCAGCAAGGAAGCGAGCGGCGCTTTCTCCGGCATCTGGTACCGGTTGAGCGAAGCGCTGGGCGATGCTGCGAAGCTCGAAATCGTCTGGACCGCAGCGACCAAAGCGGAAACGCTGGTCGCCGATCTCAAAGCGCGGAAATTCGATGCGCTCTGCACAGGTTTTACCCCGACTCTGGTGCTGGCCAAGGAGCTCGGCTTCAGCGCACCCGCCTATCTGCGCGACGGCAAGCCCTATGGTTTCGTGACACTGGCGAAAGACGGCGATCTGCGCGATTTGCTGACCCAGGGCACGCATGCACTGCTGGCCAACGGCGAGATCGAGAAAATCCTGCAAAAATATGCCCCGCAAACGGCGCAATACCAGCGCGTCAAGGTGCCGGACACGCCCTGAGCGGTTTGCCGGATAGCGCTTGGAAAATCCAGCGCGGCTCATTATAGTCCCGCCATTCCGCCCAACCGGGCCGCGGGTGTAGTTCAATGGTAGAACGGCAGCTTCCCAAGCTGCATACGCGAGTTCGATTCTCGTCACCCGCTCCAAACAAAAATCCGCGTCAACCTCTTGGACAGCCCGACGCAATCGGCTATCCATAAGTTATGTCTCGTTTTGCCGCCCATTTGGAGCGCCACCCGGCGTTGCGCCACCCCGATTTCGTCTTTTTGGCCATCGGCCGCATGTTCGGCACTTTCGGGGTGCAGATGCTGGCCGTCGCCATCGGCTGGCAGGTCTATGACCTGACGCACGACCCGTTCGCGCTCGGCATGGTCGGCTTCTGCCAGTTTCTGCCCGCGCTGCTGCTCGTGCTCCATGCCGGGCAACTGGCCGACCAGCTCGACCGCGCCCGGCTCAATGCCGTCACCTATCTGCTTGTCACCAGCTGCGGCCTTGGCCTATTCCTGCTGAGCGCGAGCGGCAACACCGCCGTCTGGCCGATCTACGCCCTCGCCGTCATGCTCGGCGTCGCGCGGATCACCGGCGCTCCTGCCGCCAAGGCGCTGCTGCCGAACCTGGTGCCCACCGAGGCCTTCAGCAACGCGGTAGCCTTGAGCGCGATGATGTTCCAGATCGCGACCATCGGCGGCCCGGCGCTCGGCGGCGTATTGTACGCTTTCGGCGCGTCCGCCGTGTTCGGCACCGCGACGCTGATGCTGTTCCTCGCCTGCTGCTGCAATTTCATGATCCGCACGCGCAGCAAGGGCGTGAAGCAGCCCCATAGCCTCGAAAATCTGCTCGCGGGCATCCGTTTCATCTGCCAGCACCCGGTAGTGCTCGGCGCGATCAGCCTCGACCTGTTCGCGGTGCTGTTCGGCGGCGTGGTCGCGCTGCTGCCCATCTTCGCCAAGGATATCCTGCATGTCGGCCCGGCCGGGCTCGGTGTCCTGCGCGCCGCGCCGGCAGCCGGGGCTGCGATCATGGCGATCACGCTCGCGCATCACCCGCTGAAGCAGGGCGTCGGCAACAAGCTATTTATCGCCGTGACGGTCTTCGGGTTCGCAACCGTGCTGTTCGGCTTGTCGCAGAATTTCTACCTGTCGCTCGCGTTGCTCCTGACCCTCGGCGCCGCCGACATGATCAGCGTCTATGTCCGCTCGCATCTGGTGCAGATGCAGACGCCGGACGAGTTACGCGGCCGCGTCGCCGCCGTAAATATGCTGTTCATTACCACCTCAAACGAGCTGGGCGAATTTGAATCCGGCGTCACCGCGAGCTGGTTCGGCGTCGTGCCCGCCACCGTGCTCGGCGGCGTGCTGACGCTGGCCGTCGTCGCGCTCTGCGCCTGGCGTGTGCCGGAGCTGCGCCGTACCGACAAGCTGGTCGTGCAAGGCGGCTGACACCCGCGCGTTTTTGCTTCTATCGCGCCGTTCATGCCGCTATAGTTTTAGCATGAAAAAAGACAGCGGCATTTATAGCGCGACGACGCGCGACATTAAAATCTCGGTCAAGACGGC
>JBDHTV010000080.1:0-7773 GCA_039808825.1 Bdellovibrionales bacterium
ATATCGTTGTTGGCGAACTGGAGTGCGCCTTTCGCAGTGCGGTGCGGATGCGATACGTAATTGCGCAGGCTCAGCTGTGATTGGGGCTGCGGTTTTGGCTGTGGCGGCGCGCTATTGATCGAAGTAAGCAATGCAAGCTGGAAATCGCGGACGCAAGCGGCGCTTGCCGGAAAACGTTGCAGAATTGAACGGCCGCGCACACCGCCGCCATTGAGCGCCGCGCCACATTCGGCAAACACTTCGCTCGGTCCGCGATGCGGCATGTCGTCCTGAATAAAATAGCCCCAACCCGCCAACCGTGCGGCGGCCGAGCCCCCCATCGCGGCGACATCAGCGGCATAAGCCTGACGAAAATCGCGCTGATGCGAAGGCAGGCCCGCTGTATAATCCACCGCGTGCCAGATTTCATGACGCGCGATTCGCGCGACATCGCGCGTGCCGTTGATACGCCAGAGCCCGGCCGCTATTCCCGCAGCATCCGGCTGCTGGCCGATGACGGGCATGACATCGCGGCGCAGCATATATTGGAACACATAAGCGATGCGGGCCTGCTTATCATAAAGGCCCGGCGATTGATTGCGGTGCTTGCGTTGATTGTCGCGGCGGTCCGGACTCAACACCGATTGCGGCCCATGCAGTGCCGCGGCGTCGTAATAGGTGCCGAGCACGACGCTGACTTGCTGCTGCGCCAGGAATTGCCGCAAGGCCGGTTGCAGCCGCAGGTAACAGCGCGCTATCGCATAACGCAACAGGAAGTGCGTCTCGGGTCTAAAGCTGATGAGCGGGTGCTGTTGATTCGGCAAATGCGTCACGCCGGAAAGGATCGCGCGCGCCAGCGCATTGTTACCATGTGGAATATGCATCGACTATAGCCGCTTCACAAATCGTCACGCCAATATCGTGCCACGAGTATAGCACTGCGTGCTGAAAATATGTCCTGCTTCCTGTGCTGCGCTTGCACAGTTAGGCAGGCAAGTTTTTCCACATGAAGAAAACGGCAGAACATATTTATTCGATATGTTTTTTGTCTTTGCTTGTGGAAAAAATTGCCGGGCCGCGTTTGACTGCATCGAAATTAAAATCAATTCCGTTCGGTTAATGGCAGCAATATTGAAACAAACAAATAATAACATATAAGTATTATTGATTTACTTTGTAATATTGATTGTACAATAATCACTATTATATAATAGTTTCGTTTTTCTCTCGCGAATCTGTTATTATTGGTTATTACAAAAATTCGCGGGAGATATTTTCATGTCATATTGGATCTATTGTTCACGTACGGCGCTTCTGCTTGCCGTGCTGGCGGCTCCCTGCACTGTCTATGCTGCCGCAGCCGTTGCCCCCTGCCCGGCCACCGATTGCATCAATTATCCGGCCGACGCCGGGATGCTGAATGTGAAAGATTTCGGCGCTTATGGTGACGGCGTGCATGACGACACTGCCGCCATCAATGCCGCGTTGAACGCCAGCAGCGGCGATACCGGCGCGACATTCTGGCAAAACCGTCGCGTCTATCTGCCCATCGGCACCTATTTGGTTAGCGGCCCCCTTATGAAACGTGCGGCCGACGGATCATTTACCAGCGGCTTTGTCCTGATCGGCCAATCGCGTCAGGCGACGATGATCAAGCTCGCCAATCAGGCGCCGGGCTATCAGGACGCCGCCAATCCGCAAGCGGTCATTTTCACGACGTCCAAGTTGCTCGACCCGCGTTTCCTGACCGGCGGTGGCCGCGATTATACCGGCAAGGGCGAAGGCAACGATGCCTATGCGAATTTTGTCGAGAATCTTACAGTCGATGTCGGCGACAATAATCCGGGTGCGATCGGCATTGATTATCTCGCCAATAATCATGGCGCGATCCGTCGCGTCACCGTGCAGGCCCCGGCAAGCAGCGGCGCGATCGGCATCAGCATGCAGCGCAAATGGCCGGGCCCCGCCTTGTTGCAGGACGTGCAGGTCAACGGCTTTGGCACGGGCATCGCCGTCGACCAGACCGAATATAGCGTGACGATGGAGCGTATCACGCTGCAAGCGCAACGTAGCTATGGGCTATATAACAACCACAATATGCTGTCGGTGCGGGTGTTGCGGACACGCGACGTACCGACGCCAGTCGTCAATGCCGCGGAAGACGGCATGATCGAGTTGCTGGGCGCCGATCTCAGCACCACGCTGCCCGGCTTTACCGACCCCATCGTCAACAAGGGCAGCATGAATATCCGTTCGCTCGGGATGCGCGGCTACGGGCTGTTGATGGGCATCGTTCCCGCACTGGCCAGCTTCATCAGCGGCGCTTATACGCTGGACGGCGCTTACAGCGGCACCAAGAAATTGTCGAACTCGTATCAGAATTGGTCGCTGCCGATGACCGACCCGCCCGCACCGCCGAATACTGCGGTCAATAAATGGGTCAGCATTGCGCAATATGGGGCGGTCGCCGACGGCTATAGCAGCGCCACGGCCGCCATCCGGCAGGCTTTCGCGAGCGGCGCCGACACCATCTATCTGCCGTTCGGCAGCTACCTGGTGGACGATAATATCGTCGTGCCGCCTTCGGTGCGCCGTATTGTCGGCATGGGGTCGACGCTCAAGGTCAGCAGTAACCGGCTGGTGGCTTTTGACCGGACGCTTGGCGTGTTGCGCGCGACGAATAATGTTAATCCGCTGATCGTGGAAGATCTGGCGATTGATAACAGCGGTTTGGGCGATCAAGTGCTGTTCGAGGCAAGCGGCACCCAGCCGCTCGTGCTGCGCGATGTCATCGCCGCGGGCGGCACAGCGCTGTGGCGTCCAGCTGCCGGTGGCAAGGCTTTCGTTGAAAATGTCAGCGGCGGTCAGATCGTGCTGGAAGGCAAAGAAGGCGTCTGGCTGCGACAGATCAACACCGAAGGCCAGGGTGTGCGCATCACCAACAAAGGCGCACCCTTATGGGTCTTTGGCGTCAAGACCGAAGGAGTCTGCACGGTCGTTGATAACAGCGCCGGAGGCAAGACCGAAGTGCTTGGCGGCTTGGTTTATATCACTGCTACCAACCCGGACGCCAATGTGCCGGCGTTCCGTAACACAGACGGCACTATGCTGCTGTCTTATGTGGAAGAGTCCACGACAAGCAACAGCAGCTATGCGATCCATCTGCAGAGCACGATCAACGGTGTGACCAAGAATGTACTGGCCAGCAGCCTGACGGCGCGCGGGCTTGGCCGGGTCGTGCCGCTACTGGTTAGCACGGCTTTGCCGAAAACGGCCGTCACGGTGACTTTGCCGGTGGATGGCGGCCTGGCCAACTCGGGAACGACGCAACCGACACAGCCCACGCAGCCGACCACACCTGTCGTCGTGCCGGTACCGCAAGGGCCGCTGTTCGGCGATGCCTTCGGCGTCAATATCAAGCGCGAACGCATCACCAAATCCGAGCTTGATCTGATCGCTTCGATCGGCATCAAGCGCGTGCGCACCAGCATCACCTGGTATGCCGTCGAGCAACAGAAAGGTGTGTATCGCTGGAACGCCAATCTGCCGCGCGAGTCGGTCGCCGACGATTATGCCACCAATCCGTGGTATAGCTTCGACAGCTTCTTTGCCTCGCTCAAGGAGCGCAAGCTGCATCCGGATGTGCAGCTGATGGAAGGCAACTTCCAATACAACGGCATGGTCAATATCGCGCCGGCCGGCTCGCCGCCCGATATGCGGCTCGCCGCGCCGCATTCGCCAACCGAGATCGCCGCGTTCGCCGCGTTCGCGGGTGCCACCGTACAGCACTATAAGGGTATCTATGGGCCGAGCGCGTTCAGCTGGCACATCTGGAACGAGCCGGATACGGACGGCGGGTTTGCGCCGAAGACCGACCCCGGCATTGTCGGCAAGCTGGTCGCCGATAGCTGCGCGGCGATCAAGCAGGCCGACCCGACCGCCAAGGTCTTTGGCCCGGCGCTGGGGGCTTATGGCGAAGGCGACATCCGTTACGACTTCATCGACGGTATGTTCAGTCAGGCCAACCCGCTTAACTGTATCGACGTGTTCACCGTCCATCCCTACCGTTCGGCGGTGCCGGAAACGGCGGTCGTGGATTATGCGCGCGTTCTGCAGCATCTTGCCAAGTGGCAGCCGGCGGGCAAGCCCGCGGTCAAGGTCGGAGTCGATGAGTGGGCCTACAGCATCGCCATCCCGACCTGGATTCCGTGGACGCAACTGTGGCGCAACTTCAGCGGCGAGGAACAGGCCGCGCTGATGCTGCGCATGTATCTGATCAACCTGATCAACGACGTGCCGTTGACGGTCATCTATGACTGGCGCGACCGCGGCACCGACCCGTATGAATGGGAAGACCATTTCGGCATCATGGGCTTCAACCGCGAAGAAAAGCCGGCGCTCAAGATGTTCAAAACGGTCTGGCCCCTCATGTCGGGACGGGCGCTGCAACTGGTCAGCTTCGTGCCGCAAAGCTGCACGACGCACGAACACTCGCTGCGTTTCGGTTCAACTGCGGCGGATAGTTCAGGCTGGACAGTGCTGTGGACGGACGACACGGCCAGCAAGCAAGTGCTGATCCAGGGCCAGGTACAACAGGTCATGGATATTTTCGGTAACAACAAGTCGTTGTCGAACGTGACCGGTGGTCAGGGCTTGGTACTCACGGGCTATCCGTTGCTCGTCAAACATTCACTGACCTCGCCGCCGAACTTCTCGTGCACCACGAGCCTCGCTTCGGCGCAATAAGAAGAAAAGCAACTGTTCCCGGGAGGGTCATGCGTGCCGCGCATGACCCTCTTTTTTTATTTGCAGCAGACTTCCGCCGTGCCGAGGCGCGCCTTGCGCCGGTTCTGCCAGATACCTTCCGCGCTATAGACGGCCAGCGCGGCCCAGATGGCAAGGTATCCGACCAGCTTCGCGGCGGGGAATGGCTCGTGGAAGACCAGAACGCCGAGCAGGAGTTGTCCGGTCGGGCCGATATATTGCAGAATGCCGAGGGTGGAAAATGGAATACGCCGTGCGCCCGCCGCGAACAACAGCAGCGGGATAGCCGTGATGGGCCCGCTTGCCATCAGCAGCAGCCGCGTCGACATGTCGGCCGCGATGAAACTGTCTTCGCCCTGGCTCATGAAATAGCCCAGCGTCAGCGCGGCGAACGGAAACAGGATGGCGGTTTCCATGGCCAAGCCGTCCAGCGTGCCGAGCGCTGCTGTTTTGCGCAGCAAGCCATAGGCCGCAAAGGTAAAAGCGAGGATGAGGCCGATCCAGGGCAGGCTGCCGCCTTGCCAGGTCAGCCAGCTGACGCCCGCGCCCGCCAGGGCAATCGCCAGCCACTGGCCGGGGCGCAGTTTTTCATGCAGGAACAAGGCCGCGACCAGCACATTGACGAGCGGATTGATGAAATAACCCAGGCTCGCATCGACGACATGCCCGGCATTCACCGCCCAGATGAAGACAAACCAGTTAATCGCGAGGACGGCGGCGCTGCTGGCGCTGCCGATGACGATGCGCCGGTTCCTCCAGGCTTGCGGCAGCCAGCACCAATGGCGCTTGACAGCCAGGACGATGACAAGAAAGGCCAGCGACCAGACCATCCGGTGCGGCAAAATGGCATAGGCCGGAACATGGTGAAGCGCTTTGAAGTAAAGCGGGAACAGCCCCCAGCACAAATAGGCTGATATGGCGTACAGAATTCCGGAACGCAAATTGGAGTACAAAAGAAACCTGGCGGATGAATTGCTGGCTAATCAGGTCATGGTAATAGATTGCTCATACTTTCCTAAGGATTTTTTAGCTAGTTTTCGTTCATTTTAATACCATGGAACATAATAATAAATCTGTGTCCGAGTCCGAACCGTCCATTCAGGAATTGCAGCAATCGATCAAGGAATTGCGGCAGTTCATGGCGCGCCGTTTCGACGAGGTCTCCTTCGAGGTCAACGCCACCGGCCAGATGGTCGGCATGTCGGAAGACGCGATGGCCAAGCGCTTCACCGAAGTGCTGCTGGTGCTCAATGCTATCTCTTTCAAAGGCGACGGCAGGACGCCGCACAATGTCGGCGTCGAACTCGATGCCGTGGTCAAGACGACCGAGGATGCCGCAAACAAAATTCTTGACGCTGCCGCGCTGATTTCCGACCTGACCAAAAAGCCGATCGATTGGAGCAATGACGTTCAGCGCACGAAGATCCTCGATGCCATCAACAGCCAGGCCGATAATATCCTCGCCGCTTGCGCCTTCCAGGATCTGACCGGTCAGCGTATCGCACGCACGCTTGAAAATATCCGCAAGGCGGAAGCCGAGCTTTCCGATACGCTCAAGCGCATGGGCATCAAGATCGATATCAGTGCGGAACAGACCGCCGAAGTGCTTGGCAAGAGCGAGAATCGCGCGACATCGCAAGCCGATATTGACGCTCTCTTCGCCTGAAATCGCGCCGATGGTGCGGGCAGCCGGAATCGAACCGGCACGCCGTTGCCAGCTCCGGATTTTAAGTCCGGTGCGTCTACCAGTTCCGCCATGCCCGCAATCGTGATTTCTTAAGATTTATATCAGCCATAAGCCCCCAAAGCGCAAGGCTTGGATTGCAATTGCTTGAACAATAATTCTTTCTTGCATCAATCGGGCTAAATGGCTAGAAACGCTGCCTGACCGCGTTTTGACGCGGCAGATTGCGGTATTCCCCGGTAGCTCAGTCGGTAGAGCAGGTGACTGTTAATCACCGGGTCGGCGGTTCGAGCCCGTCCCGGGGAGCCATATTTCTTCCGTTCTCTGCAGCCATGTTTCCTGTCGTCAAAGGGCGGCAGGCGGCTTATATATGCTGCTCAATCAATGCCGCATTTAGAGAGATATCATGGCCACGCCGCAAGCGCAGGACAAGCCCGCTCAAGATTTCATCGCCATCGGCCGTCATGTGCTGACGGCGGAGGCTGACGCGCTCAAGGCGCTGGCCGACGCGCTCGACCAGCGTTTCTCGCAGGCGGTCAAGCTCATCACCGAAACCGAAGGCCGGGTCATCGTTTCCGGCATGGGCAAGAGCGGCCATATCGCGCGCAAGATGGCGGCGACTTTCGCTTCGACCGGCACGCCAGCAATGTTCGTGCATCCGGGTGAAGCGAGCCATGGCGATCTCGGCATGGTCACGCCGAGCGACATCATCATCGCCATTTCCAATTCCGGTGAAACCAAGGAACTCTCCGATATCGTGGCTTATTCGCGGCGTTATCGGATTCCGCTCATCGGCATCACGAGCGGCCCCGACAGTGCGCTTGCCGAAGCAGCCGATACATTGCTGTTGCTCCCGAAAATTCCGGAAGTCTGTCCGAACGGCATTGCGCCCACGACTTCGACGACCATGACGCTCGCGCTTGGCGATGCTTTAGCGGTCGCCGCGATGGAGCAGAAAGGCTTTACGGCGGAGCATTTCAGCAATTTCCATCCTGGCGGCAAGCTCGGCAATATGCTGAAACGTGTCGATCAACTCATGCACAAGGCGGGAGACCTGCCGCTGGTCAAGGGCGCGACGCCGATGACCGAAACGCTGGTCATCATGACGCAAAAGGCGCTGGGCTGCGCCGGGGTCATCGATACCGACGGCAAGCTTATCGGCATCATAACCGACGGCGATTTGCGCCGTCATATGGGCCCCGACATGCAAAGCAAACCGGCATCGGCCATCATGACGAAGAGCCCGCTCACCATCATGAGCCGCGCGCTGGCGGCCGAAGCACTGCGCACGATGAACGAGCGGCGCATGACACAACTCTTCGTGACCGACGAAAACGGCAACCCAG
>JBDHTV010000081.1:0-7755 GCA_039808825.1 Bdellovibrionales bacterium
GCATGGAAAAATCTATCTTTTCAGCATACTGGACTGCGGCGCAAACCGCAATCGCCGCAATCAGGCGGTGCGCGAAGGCTTTTGCGGCCACGGAAAATTTGCTATAGTCGGCCCATGACAGACAAGCGCAACCGTCCCGACCAGCATGGCGACCCGGGCACCGGCCTCGCGGTCAAAACCCGGCCGCAGACCAAGAAGCCCTCGCTTTATAAAGTCCTGCTGATCAATGACGACTATACGCCGCAGGAATTCGTCGTCGATATTCTGCAGGCCTTCTTCAACAAGAACCATACCGAAGCGCGGCAGATCATGCTGCATGTCCACCATCGCGGCGTCGGGCTGTGCGGCGTCTATACGCACGAAGTCGCGGAAACCAAAGTGAGCCAGGTGCTCGACGCTGCGCGCCAGCACCAGCACCCGCTGCAATGCCGCATGGAGAAGGAATAGCCTGATCGAATGGAGGATGCCTGATGCTCTCGCGTAATCTGGAACAGACCCTGCACCGCGCGCTCGAATGCGCGCAGGAACGCGAGCACGAGTTCACTACGCTCGAGCATCTGCTCTTCGCGCTGACCGAGGATCAGGACGCCGTCGCCGTGATGCGCGCCTGCGAGGTCGATGTGCCGAAGCTGCGCTACGAGCTGACCGAATACCTCGACAGCTCGTTCGAGACGCTGAAGACCGTGGAGCCGAACGATCCGAAACTGACCGAGGCGTTCCAGCGCGTGCTGCAACGGGCCGCCATCCATGTCCAGTCGGCGGGGCGCGAGGAAGTGACGGGCGCCAACGTGCTGGTCGCGATGTTCTCCGAGCGCGAGAGCCACGCCGTCTATTTTCTGCAAAACTACAACATGACGCGCTTCGACGCCGTCAACTACATCGCGCATGGCATCACCAAATCCGGCCAGGGCACGATGGAGGGCGATATTCCGAGCGGCGCCGACGAAGAGGCATCCGCCGAACGCATGGCGCGCACCGGCGCGGATGCGCTCAAGACCTATTGCGTCAATCTCAACGACAAGGCGCGCACCGGCCGCATCGACCCGCTGATCGGCCGCGTCGCGGAAGTGGAACGCACCATTCAGGTGCTGTGCCGCCGCCAGAAGAACCATCCGCTGCTCGTCGGCGACCCCGGCGTCGGTAAAACCGCGATTGCCGAGGGGCTGGCGCTGCGTATCACCCGTGGCGAAGTGCCGGAAGTGCTGAAAGACGCAGTGATCTATACGCTCGATCTCGGCTTGCTGCTGGCAGGCACGCGCTATCGCGGCGATTTCGAGGAACGGCTCAAGCAGGTGCTGAAGGCCGTGCAGCAGCTGCCGCACGCCATTGTGTTCATCGACGAAATTCACACCATCATCGGCGCGGGCGCGACCTCCGGCGGCTCGATGGACGCTTCCAACCTGCTCAAACCCGCGCTGGCGCAGGGTGTGCTGCGCTGTATCGGCGCCACGACCTACAAGGAATACCGCCAGTATTTCGAGAAGGACCGCGCGCTGCTGCGCCGTTTCCAGAAAATCGATGTCAATGAGCCGAGCATCGCCGATAGCATCAAGATTCTGCATGGGCTCAAAAGCTATTACGAAGAGCATCATCAGGTGCGCTATACGGCGGACGCGATCAAAAGTGCGGTCGATCTTTCGGCGCGTTATATCGGCGACCGCAAGCTGCCCGACAAAGCGATCGACGTGCTCGACGAGGCGGGCGCCGCGCAAATGTTGCTGCCACCCGCCAAGCGCAAGCGCACGCTCGGCGTCAAGGATATCGAGGCGATTGTCGCCAAGATTGCGCGGATTCCGCCCGCCACCGTCTCGCAGGACGACAAGACCGTGCTGCAGCATCTGGAGCGCGACCTGCTACGCCTGGTTTATGGCCAGGATGACGCCATCCGCGCGCTGGTCGCGGCGATCAAGCTTGCGCGCGCCGGACTGCGCGAGCCGGAAAAGCCGATCGGTTCCTATCTCTTCTCCGGCCCCACGGGCGTCGGCAAAACGGAAGTCGCGCGCCAGCTCGCCCATGCGCTCGGCATCGAACTCAAGCGTTTCGACATGTCGGAATATATGGAGCGTCATGCGGTCAGCCGCCTGATCGGCGCGCCGCCGGGCTACGTCGGCTTCGATCAGGGCGGACTGCTCACCGATGCCGTGGATCAGCACCCGCACTGCGTGCTGCTGCTCGACGAAATCGAAAAGGCGCACCCCGACCTATTCAATATCCTGCTGCAGGTGATGGATCATGGCCAGCTCACCGACCATCAGGGCAAGAGCGTCAATTTCCGCAACACCATTTTGATCATGACGACGAATGCCGGCGCTGCCGACCTCGCCAAGCCCGCCATCGGCTTCAACCGCACGGGGCGCGAAGGCGAGGATACGGATGCGATCAACCGGCTCTTCACGCCGGAATTCCGCAACCGGCTCGACGCCATCATCCCGTTCAAGGCGCTGAGCCCCGAAACCATCGGCCGCGTCGTGGACAAGTTCGTGCTGCAGCTTGAAGCCCAGCTGACCGATCGCAATGTGACGCTCGACCTCACGGCCCCGGCGCGGGAGTGGCTCGGCAAAAAAGGCTACGACCCGTCTTATGGTGCACGGCCGCTCGGCCGCCTGATCCAGGAGCAGATCAAGAAGCCGCTGGCCGATGAATTGCTGTTCGGCAAGCTGGCGAAGGGCGGCACAGTGCTGATCGGACTCGATACCGCGACGGACAAGCTGACCTTCAGCTATACCGCCGCACCGGCGGCGCCGCCGCAGAAACCAGCGAAAGAAAAAGCAACGGTCGAGGATAAATAACTGAAAAAGCTGCTTTAGCCGCCGCGCCCAATCGCCTATAACAAGGCGAGAGGTGAAACACATGCATTCGGTCAAACTGACAGGTTTCGGCAGCGGCGTTGGGGTTATTCTGCCGCCTGAGGCGCTGGCCCGCCTCAAAGCCGCCAAAGGCGACAGCCTATGGCTGATTGAAACTCCGGCAGGCTACACGCTGACCGCCTATGACCCCGCCATCGTCAATCAGATGGTGGTGGCGCAGGATATCATGCAGGAAATGCGCGAGGCACTGCAGGAGATGTCGAAGTAGCGCCATGGCGAAAGTGACTCCGATATGGCTGCGGCAGGATGTCGTGGCCGCCATCCACGCGGCACAGATCGCGGAGCATGGCGGCAAGCGCGGCGTGCGCGACAAATTCGCGCTCGAATCCGCCTTGACCCGTCCGGCGGAATATTACGCCCACAGCAACGCGCCCCTGCCCGATCTCGCCGCCGCTTATATCAGCAGCATCATGCGTAAGCTGCCCTTCCTCGACGGCAACAAGCGCACCGCCTTCGTCGTGGCACTGACCTTCCTGCGCCTCAACGGCCTGCGCTATGCCGGAACGCACGGCGAGGCCGCCGCCATCATGCTGCGTCTCGCCAAGGGCCGCGCCAGCGAAAACGATGTCGCTGCCTTTTTGCGCAACAACGTCAAGCCCGGCCTGCCATGAGCCCGCAACCTGATATCCGGCAGGAGCTTGGCCTGCGTCCCGACCAGTCGCTGGAGCTGCTCAAGGCGCTGCATATCGTAACGCGCGACGGGCGGCTCAATCAGGATAGTCGCCGCAAGCTCAAGCAGGTCAATCATCTGACGCAGTTTATCGGCCCGGCGCTGGAGCAATTATTGGCCAAGCAGTCCGGCCTGACCATCGTCGATCACGGCGCGGGCAAATCCTATCTCGGCTTCATGCTCTATGACCGCTATTTGCAGAACGCGCCGGCTGCACGGCTGTTCGGCATCGAAACCCGGGCGGAGCTGGTGCGCAAGGCGGAAGAGCTCGCAGCGCAGACGGGCTTCAAAGGCATGCGGTTTCTCGCCTGCAGCGCCGCCGAGGCGGCGACGCATCCGGCGTTACCGGAACAGGTCGATATCGTAACTGCACTCCATGCCTGCGATACCGCGACCGACGAGGCGCTCGATTTCGCGCTCAAAAAGCAGGCGCGTTTCGTCATGCTCGTGCCCTGCTGCCAGGCCGAAGTCGCGGCCTGTATGAACCGCCACAAGCAGGAACATTTGCGCGAGCCGTTGAGCGAAGTCTGGCGCCACCCGCATCATACGCGCGAGTTCGGCAGCCACCTCACCAACGTATTGCGTTGCCTGCGCCTCGCCGCGCACGGCTATCAGGTCACGGTCACGGAGCTCGTCGGCTTCGAACATGCGATGAAGAATGAGCTGATCATCGCCGAGCAGAAACACCTGCCGCACCGCGCCGCGCAACAACGGCTGCAGGAGTTGCTCAATACTTTCGGTCTTGCCGATTTGCAAAACCGTTTCGCCCTGCATGAGACGGAGCATGGATAAAGTCGAAACCATCGTCGTCGGCGCGGGTGTGGTTGGACTCGCGATCGCGCGGGCACTGGCGTTGCAGGGACAGGAAGTACTGATCCTTGAAGCGGCGGGCAATATCGGTTCCGTGACCACGGCGCGCAACAGCGGCGTCATCCATGCCGGGATTTACTATGCCGCAGGCAGCCGGAAGGCGCAGCATTGCGTCCGCGGACGCGATCAACTTTACGCCTATTTGCAGGAACGCGCCCTGCCTCATCGCCGCTGCGGCAAGCTCATCGTCGCAACCAATGCGGCGCAGACGAGGAAGCTGGAAGAAATCCAGGCGCGTGCCGTGGCAAACGGCGTGCATGATCTGCAATGGCTTGACGCAGCCGCCGTGCATGCCAGAGAGCCGGAAGTTGTCGGTGTCGCCGGGCTGTTTTCGCCAAGCACCGGCATCGTCGATGTGCATGAGCTGATTCACAGCTATCTCGGCGACGCTGAAAATGCCGGAGCCATGCTGGCATTGCATAGCCCGGTCAGCCATATCCGGCACGATGAAAGCCGCTTTACCGTCACGGTCGGCGGCAATGCGCCGACCACGCTGGCCTGCGACAAGCTCGTCAACGCCGCCGGGCTGGGTGCGCAAGCGCTCGCCCGTCATACCGATGGCCTACCCGCCGCGAGCGTGCCACCCAGCTATATGGCGCGCGGCAATTATTTCGCGCTGCAGGGCAAGCAGCCGTTCCACCATCTGGTTTATCCGGTGCCGGAACCGGGCGGGCTTGGCGTCCACGCGACGCTCGACCTCGCCGGCAAAGTGAAGTTCGGGCCCGATGTCGAATGGGTCGAGACGGAGGATTACACGGTGAATCCGGCGCGCGCCGCGCATTTTTATGCCGCCATCCGCAGCTACTGGCCGGGCCTGCCCGACGACGCCTTGCAGCCCGACTATGCCGGCATTCGCCCCAAAACCACCGCGCCGGGCCAGGGCGATACCGATTTTGTCATCCATGGCCCCGCCGACCACGGCGTGCCCAACCTCGTCAATCTTTACGGTATTGAATCGCCGGGCCTGACTTCGGCGCTCAGCATTGCTGAGACCGTCGCCGGACATTTTGCCGCGGCCTGAAAATACCGGCAGAAATGATAGGCCACAAAACTTGCGTTACACCGCGTTTCGCGCGACAAACAGACCCGGATTGTTCTGTTTATCAAGTTTCGCATGGTTTTTCCGATGTCCAGTTTGCCCACCCGCCGCTATCCCGCCACCCGTATGCGCCGCCTGCGCGCCCAGCCCTGGTCGCGCGCGCTGGTCGCCGAAAACAGCCTGCAGGTCAGCGACCTGATCTGGCCGCTCTTCATCCGCGACGGAGCGAATGAACGCACGCCAATCGCGAGTATGCCCGGCGTCGAGCGGCTCAGTGTCGATCAGGCCGTGCTGGCCGCACAGCAGGCCGCCAAGCTCGGCATCCCGGTCATCGCGCTGTTTCCGCAAACGCCGCCCGCCATCAAGACGCCGAACGGCGAGGAAGCGCATAACCCCGATAATCTCGTCTGCCGCTGCGTCCGCGCCGTCAAGCAGGCGGTGCCGGAGATCGGCATTCTCTGCGACGTCGCGCTCGACCCCTATACCGACCACGGCCACGATGGCGTCTTGAACGGCGATAAGGTCGATAACGACGCGACCATCGCCGCGCTGCTCAAGCAAGCCGAAGCGCAAGCCGCGGCGGGCTGCGATATTCTCGCCCCATCCGACATGATGGATGGCCGCATCGGCGCGCTCCGCGCCATGCTCGAAGCCAAGGGCTATCAGGATATGCACCTCATGTCCTATGCCGCCAAATACGCTTCGGCCTTCTATGGCCCGTTCCGCGACGCCATCGGCTCCGGCGCCAAGCTCGGGCAATGGGGCAAAAAGACCTACCAGATGGATCCGGCCAATAGCGACGAAGCGCTACATGAAGTGGCACTCGATATCAGTGAAGGCGCGGACTCCGTTATGGTCAAACCGGGTATGCCTTATCTCGACATCGTGCGCCGGGTGAAAGACACCTTCGCGATGCCGACCTTCGTCTATCAGGTCAGCGGCGAATATGCGATGATCGCGGGCGCGGCACAAAATGGCTGGCTCGACCGCAAGCGGACAGTGCTGGAGTCGTTGCTGGCCTTCAAGCGCGCAGGCGCCGACGGTATCTTGACTTATTTCGCGCTCGAAGCGGCGCAATGGCTGCGCGAGCAAGCCTAACCCAGCGCCGCCTGCAACGCCGCGGCCACAGCGGCGATATCAGCCGACGTCATGAACGGGTGGAACGGCACGCCGACGAGATGTGCGGCGAGATATTCCGCTTGCGGGCAGGTTTCCGTTAAGTTGCCATCGACCGTCACGCGGTCAAGCTGGGCAAAAGCCGGATGCCGATAGAGCGCGGGCAGATAGGTCTGGTGTGTTGCAATCCCCTGCGCCTGCAGCGCGGCACGCACCGCCGCAGCCGGTTTGGGCGCGATATCGAGCATCAGCAGGCTCGGCACCGCCTGCGTGATCGCTGGCTGGAACCGGAGCGGCAGCCCCGCCAGCGCATGCTGGCACTGCGTGAGCAGCACCCGGCGCTTGGCCTTGATGCTGGCCCAGCGGGCGAGCTGCGCCAATCCGACCGCGCCATGAAATTCTGATAATTTGGCGTTGGTGCCCCACGCCTGCGCAATGCGTTCGACAGTGCCGAAATTGCTGAGTTGCCGCACGCGCGCGATCAGCGCCGCATCGCTTCCAACCAGCGCGCCACCTTCGCCGATGCCGAACGGCTTGGTCGCGTGCAGGCTATGCGCCACGAGGCAATGGCGCGGTAATTTCTGCGTTTCGACCGCGGCCGCCGCGTCGATGATGACCGGCACGCCGGTCTCTTGCGTGAAGGCATCCCACGCCGCGCTATCGAGCGGCACGCCATAAACCGCGACCGGCATCACGGCGGCGATGCGCTGGCTGGCGACCGCCGCACGCGCAATGGCGGGCGAAAGTTGCCAGTTCACGTCAATATCGGCCAGCACCGGCGTCAAACCGGCGTGGCGCACGGCGAGCGGACAGGCTGGAAAGGTGACCGCGGGAACCAGCACTCTGGCGTCCTGCGGCAGATTGAGCGCCCGCAAGCCCAGTTCCAGCGCGTGATAGCCGGTTGAAAGTGTCGTCAGCGCAAAATCCAGCCCCGGATTGGCCGCCTGCAGCAGGTTTTTGAGTCCGGCCTCGAAATCGAGCACCAGGGGGCCGTAATTCGTGTACCAGCGCTGCGCGTCAATCCGCTGCAGCTGCGGCGCCAGCGCGCCGCTATCCGGCAGATCGGGAATCAGGTGCAGGCTCAGATGGGGGGATGCGCTCGCCATGCCGAACTAGTCTCCGCAAGCAATTATTGATTCTTGATGTTAGGCCGGATGAGTATCGTCTGAAAGCGGGATTGTCTTGCAGGACGG
>JBDHTV010000082.1:0-7746 GCA_039808825.1 Bdellovibrionales bacterium
TTGGGGCGATTCATTCGGCGCTCGCGCAAATGCAGAAAACCGCTCGCTAGATATTTGCCACCCCATTGCAGCAACCACAAGCCGGGAATCCACTGCAGCAGCGCCAGCGGCCAGCCGATCAACAGGTCATAAATCAGGCTTTTGAAATATGATGGGCGGAGCGGTGGTTTGTCCGCCGCCAGTGCCGCGACGAGCGTCGCCGCATTTTCGGGCCAGCGTATGAGGCGGTCCGGCGCGACCCGATGCTGACGCAGGCGTTGTTCGGTGATTGCCGAACGGACCAGCACGGCGCTCGCCGCGCCGTGGAAACGCCGCATGGCCCGATAGCCGAGCGCGCGCGCCAGCCGATCTGCCCAACCGCGGAGCAGAAAATGGCGGTGGATACGGCGGGCGAGATGATCGGGATAGCAGCCCTGACAGGCCGTGGTGAAGCGCCGATCCTTTTCCAGGCAAACATGCCGCGCCGCTTCGCCCAGCGGGCCGGATGTGGCGATATGGAGATAATCCGGCTTGAACTGCTTGATGGCCCGGCTGACGCGGGTGCGGCCGAATAATTCAAGCCGCATCGCTGAGCCCGGCATGGCGACCGCCATGCCTTGTTTGCTGTCGGGGGAGAGCAACAGGACTTCACAGTCCGCCGCCTCGAGCATTGCGCGCATGGCTTCTGTCATCCGACCGATGCGGTTGTTCCGTGGGTGCGAAACGTCGCTGACGATGAGGACGCGGCTGCGCCTCTGTGCGCCATCCATGACGTCAGATTCCCGGCAAAGTCGGGGCGGAAGGCGCGGCGCTGGTCAAGAGCGCGATGCGTTCCTTCGGCCAGTCGATAATCTGGAGCTGGCCGTCAAAATGTTCGACGAGCGCGGTGCAGGACTCGACCCAGTCGCCGTCATTGCAATAGAGCACATTACCGATCATGCGCATCTCGGCCTTATGAATATGACCGCAGACAACGCCATCGGCTTTATTGCGCCGTGCCGTATCGGCGATGAAATTTTCATAATCGCTGATATGTTCGACCGCGTTCTTGACCTTCTGCTTGAGATAGGCCGAAAGCGACCAATAGGTGAAGCCCAGCTTGCGCCGGACATAATTGAAGACAATGTTGACGCCGAGCAACAGCGTATAGGCGGCGTCGCCGACATGGGCGAGCCATTTGGCGCACGCCATGACCGAGTCGAACTGGTCGCCATGCAGGATATAAAGGCGTCTGCCGTCTGCCGTGACATGCGTTATTTCGTTCGTAATCAGCACACCGCCGAAATGCAGCCCGAGATAGTCGCGGGCCGCTTCATCGTGATTGCCGGGCAGAAAAATAACTTTTGCGCCGTGGCGGGCTTGACGCAAAAGTTTTTGAATGACGTCGTTATGTTCCTGCGGCCAGTACCAACGCTTACGCAGCTGCCAGCCATCGACAATGTCGCCGACAAGGTAAAGATATTCGGTTTCCATATGGCGCAGGAAGTCTAGCAACACATCGGCACGGCAACCGCGCGTGCCCAGGTGGATATCGGAAATCCAGACAGCGCGAAAACGGAGTGGCGCGGGACTGTCCGCCACGGCGTCGGTGGGCTGAGCTGTGAGCATCGCGTTGAGAGCCGCCGGTGGAATCATAGCATCCGGAGGGTACGCTATATGCCGGGGGCTGTCATGTTTTCTCTGTTCAGGACAGAGCTGCATAATTGCGCCCCATTTTTATGAAGGATATAACGGATTAAGGCGTTTTTTGATGGTGGTACGATGTTTTTTATCATGAAGCATGGCTTCAGGCTTGCGGCCGCACTGCTGACGGTGGGTGCTTTGGCCGGGTGCACGACCGTTACGCAATCCAACCCGTCGCGCACCGCGACGGAGCAATTGCTGATCTCGTCGGCCGCCGACCGGGCCGCCGATCGCTTGCAGCTCGGCTTGCCGCCCGGAACGAAAATCTTTCTCGACGTGAATTATTTCGACGGCTACGACGCCAAATATGCCGTCGCTGCCTTGCAAGACGGCTTCTTGCGGCAGTCCCTCATTCTGGTCGATGATCGCAGCAAGGCCGACGCCATCGTGGTTGCGCGGGCTGGGGCGCTTTCCACTAGCATGAATACGGAGTTGATCGGTACGGAGGCTTATAACGTGCCGATCCCGCTTTCCTCCGGTTCCGTTTCCGTGCCTGAAATCCCGCTTTATAAATCGGAAGCGCAGACCGGTGTCGCGAAATTCGCTGCGACCGTGGTCGATGCCAGGAAGGGTACGCTCATCGCCAGTATGGCGCCGCAATTCGGTTTCGCGGAAACGACGAAGCAAACGGTGTTGATCTTCATCACCTGGAAGAAGGACGACATTTACCCGCAGAGCGAGTAGGCTTACAGACCGGCAACGGTCATGCCTTCGATGCGTATGGTTGGCGCTTCGCGCTCGAGCCGTAGTTCAAGGTCATTCGCCGCCGTAAGGTTGGCGAACATGTCTTTGAGATTACCCGCGATGGTCATCTCGTTGACTGGGTGTGCGATCACGCCGTTTTCGATCCAGAAGCCCGCCGCGCCGCGGCTATAGTCGCCGGTGACGCCATTGACGCCCATGCCAATCAGTTCCGTGACATACAAGCCTTGTTTGATGTCCTTGATGAGTTCTGCCGGCGTCTGTTTCCCGGCGGCAATGTAGATATTGCTCGGCCCGGCGCCGGGCGGGCTGCTCGCACCGCGACCGGCATGGCCGGTGCTATGCATACCAAGCTGGCGCGCGGCACGCAGATCGAGCAGCCATGTCGTCAAGACGCCATCTTCAATGAGATTGCGGCGTTGCGTCGCGATGCCTTCGGCATCGAACGGGCGGCTGCGCAGGCCGCGTGGCCGCAACGGGTCGTCGGTGATGGTAAAGCCTGCCGGGAAGATTTGTTTTCCCAGGCTGTCCTTGAGGAAGCTGGTACCGCGGCAGATGGCACCGCCATTGATGGCCGAAGCGAGATGGCCGATGAGGGAGGTTGCGATGCGCGGTTCAAACACGACCGGAATTTTTCCGGTCGGCATCTTGCGTGCGTTCAGTCTCTTGACCGCGCGTTCGCCGGCGCGCTTGCCGACGCTCGCGGCGGGCAACATGTCGCAGCCATAGACGGCGCTGGTATAATCATAGTCGCGCTCCATCGCCGTATCCTTGCCGGCGACCACAGCAACGGAAAGGCCGTAATGGCTGCGGCGATAGCTGCCGCTGAAGCCATTGCTTTGCAGGATATGCGCTTCCATCATGCCCCAGCTGCCTTCGGCCTCGTCGCAGTTGGTGATGCCGGGCACGGCAAGCGCCGCCGCTTCCATCACCTTGGTCTGGGCGACGATCGCTGCGGTTTCCGGCACTGTTGTATCGCAAATATCCAGCGTCGCCGGATGGCTGACAATCTGGTCGGGATCGGCAATGCCGCAAAAAGGGTCTTCCGGCGATAATCGCGCCATGCTCACGGCGCGCTCAACCAGCTCTTTCAGCGCGGTGGGCGCTAGATCGGTGCTCGCCACCATCGCCTGCTGTTTGCCGATGAAGAGCCGCAGGCCGAGCTGCGCCGCTTCGCTCGCATCGACGCTCTCGGTCTGCCCGAGCCGCACGCGCACGCTGCGGGACTGTTGGCGCATATGCAGCAGGTCAACGGCGTCGGCGCCCGCTTTGCGTGCGGCGGTCATAACATCGTGCAGAAGGGGTTGAATATCGGTCATTGGGTGCCTGGCAAAAAACTGGATATAAGATAAACGGCATGATTAAATCACGCATCGTTGCAGAGAACTTACATGATCGTCGGAAAGCAGCAAGGTCGATATGATGGTATCGCCGCGGACGTGCTGAGACAGCGTTACCCGAACGAGCTCGGTATCGCCATCGGCCCCATACTTTTTGTCGTTGCGATCCTGGGTATTTTAGCGGCAGCGATAGCAGCCGGTAGCGGAGCGTTTACCGGCTCTACAGCAAAAGAAGGGGCGCGCGTTAATGCGGCGGCTGTCGTCGAAATCAGTCTGCAACTCAAACATGGGGTTGACCGGCTGGTCGGTGCAGGCGTTGATCCTGCGAATATTGACACGGATGTGACCCACACGACCTGCAGTGCCTGCCTGTTCGCGCCTGATGGCGGCGGACTCGCGCCCCCGAGCGTCACGCTTTCAGGTGTTTCCGGACTAGCCCTGCACAATATTGCCTGGAAGTTCGATATGATTGGCACCCCGCTCGGACCGGATGACGATCTTGTTGCAGGCTTTCTGGTGCCTTATGACGTGTGCCTCGAGATTAATTATCTCTTGTTCGGCAACCGTAATCCCACGGCGGCGCTGGCGCCGACTTTTGCCATACAGTCTGCTGTCAGCAATGGCGCTTTCGCCTATGATGATTCTGCAGAGTTATACGATGCGATCAATACGCCGTCGTTGGTGTATTACCTCAAAGAATCGGGCTGCCTGCTCGCGACGGACATTGTAAATTCCAGCCAGACATCAGGCTATTTTTATCGCATTCTGGCGGTACGCTGAATCATCAGACAGCCTGTAAGCCGGGTTCTGTCCGGCGCGTCCTGCACCGGGGTAACCATTCATCTGGGATGACCATTGCTGGTCACCGCGAGCAGCCAACCCGGGCGACTGATGCGGGAACATCTGTTGTTGCCAACGCGCCGCCCCTATTCGGCTTTGCTTCCGGTGAGGTTTGCCCTGCCGCCACCCATTGCTGGGGACGCGGTGCGCTCTTACCGCACCTTTTCACCCTTGCCGCGCCCTTGCGGGACGGGCGGTCTGTTTTCTGTGGCACTGTCTCTTGGGTCGCCCCAGCCGGACGTTATCCGGCACCGTCTCCCGTGAAGCCCGGACTTTCCTCCCCAGGGCAAAGCCCCGGAGCGGTTACCCGGCTGTCTGATGTGATAAGTTTATCATAAAAGGAGCCGCGATAAAGGTTAATCTGCGCCATTTTGCCGCCTTAATCGTTGCAGAATCAGCACAATCGGCGATTAAGCTTGGCTTTAAAACCACAAAAAAGCGGTTTTTGGCTATTCCTTGCAAGGGGGCGGTGATATACCCACCCCAGACCCCATAGTTCTCGGTCTTCGTGTTTTCAATCATATCTCATCAAGGAGTTTTGCGATGATCAATATGCGTGCCCTTGGCCTGACGGTTTCCGCTCTGGCTTTGCTCGCCAGCCCTGTTTTCGCCGGTCAGCCGGTTAAGGGTTTCTATGTCGGCGGCGGTGTCGGCCTCACTGTGCCGATGGACGATGAAGTTGAGTCCAAGACTTCCGGTATTTCGACCCACAAGCTCAGCTTCGATCCAGGTTGGCTGGTCGATGGCTCGGTCGGTTATGCTTATGGCAATGGCCTGCGCACGGAATTGGAAGTCGGTTATCGCCGCGCCAATGCTGACACCATCACCAACCCGTATGGCAATGCCGCGCTCGGCACCCCGGGCCACTATGGCGTGCTGAACACCATGGTCAACGCAATCTATGACATGGACATCAACGCCCCGATCACGCCGTATATCGGTGTCGGTGTCGGTTATGCGCATGTCTGGGCCAACGATCTGCAAATCGCGACCAGCTCGACCACGATCGATAGCGCATCGGACAAGAGCGCCGGTGCTTTCGCTTACCAGGCGATTGCCGGTTTCGCTTACGACCTGTGCCCGCACTGGGCCGCGACGGTCGACTATCGTTATCTGGCGACCACTCGTTTGGACTTCGGCAACATGAAGTCGGAATACAGCTCGCATAACGTGCTGTTCGGCGTTCGCTATGAGTTCAACGCTCCGGCGGAAGTTGCTCCGGCTCCGACCGCGGCTGCCGCTCCGGTTGTCGCTCCGGCGGCCCAGGCTCCGGCGGTTGCGAACACCTACATGGTGTTCTTCGACTTCAACAAGTCGACGCTGACCCCGGAAGCCAAGAAGATCCTGGCGGCCGTTGCGGCTGACTACAAGAAGGGCAAGGCTGTGAGCGTCAAGGTCACCGGTCATGCTGACCGCTCCGGTTCGGACAAGTACAATGTCAAGCTGTCGGCCAAGCGCGCCGCGGCGGTCAAGGCCGAGCTGACCCATCTGGGTGTGCCGACCAAGGGTATCAGCACCAAGGCTGACGGCGAAAGCCAGCCGCTGGTTCCGACTGCCGATGGCGTCCGCGAAGCGCAGAACCGCCGTGCGGAAATCGTGATCGGCAAGTAAGCCTTTCACGTCTGTTAATGCAGAATGCCGCCCCGCAAGGGGCGGCATTTTTGTTTGCGCGTTATGATGGTGAATGAGACGCTAAGATAAAATAAATCATCGCCTCGGTAAGCTGCTACCGCCCATTCAAACTTGCGGCTGCTAAAATGCGCGGATCGAGGTGATGATGAAGACGTGCTTACGATGGCTCTGCATCAGCCTGACTCTTTGCCTGTTCGCGCCGCAGTCTTTGCGTGCCGAAGAAGGAGTCATTTCCGGTGATGCTTTGCGCAAGCAAATCGATGCCGCTTTTACTCCGGAAAAAACCACGCCGGAGATGATTGCGCTCGCGCTGCAGCAGCCGGAACGTGACATTGTCAAAAAGAATATCAAGGGCAGCGCTTATGCGCGGCTTACCAAGCGTGCCGCCGAAGGAACCGATTTGCCGGTCATGCAGGCCAGCCGCGCCGCTTTCGAGCAGGATTTTGCCGTGAGCGAGCAGGCGCATGACGAATGGCTGACCGAGCGCATTGCCGCGCTGTTGCTCAAGCTTGATCCCGCCAGCGCAAAATCGGTGGATTATAGTTTAGCGATGCTGGCCAATATCTCGCTCAATGAGTTTTATCCGAAATGGCAAAAGACGCGCGAGGCGCAGGCCGCAGCTTTGCTGCAAAATCTGCGTGGCCATCCCGTCGCGGCGGAGAATATTGCGCTCAAGCTTGCACCCCTGATCGAACAACGCATGCGTTATGCGCCGGGGGCTATTCATGCCGCGTTGGCGGTGCTGGCGGACTATATGCCAAGCCTCTCGGAGCCCGTGCTCGATCAATTGATCGCCGTGCGCAACAAATGGCTGGCCTCCATTCCCGATGAGGCGACGCAGCGCGTGCAGAACGAGAGCGACAAGGCCCAGCACCGTGCCCATGCCGTGACGATTTGGGATTATGCAACCGCCGATGAAGTCAGGCAGACGGTGACGGCATTTGATCGCACGCTATGCCGTCATCCGTTATTGGCAAATGGCAAGCGCGATTATGTCACGATTGCGCACGGCAATGGCATCAACCAATCCGGCGCGGCCACATTCTTCGCCTGCAGTGGCAAATGAGGTTCTCATGAAGCGTATCGTCGCGATTGTTCTGAGCTTGTTGACTATGCCTGGCGCTGCTTGGGCGAGTTGTGCCTTTCCTCCGTCCCCAGATGGCAAGATGCCGTGGGAGATTGATAGAACGGTGCAGTTGGTCGACCACTGGTCGGCACGTCATGTGCGCGAAGGCAATGTCAGCGGCTGCCTCGCGAACTTCAAGGAAAGCAATGGCCAGACCTTTTTGGCCTATACCTCCTATGATTTTATCTGTGCGCTGCCTGAGAGCGAGACGATTACGATACGTCAAAATATTGCCTGTTGTGATACCGGCGACGATGGCGACTATGCCTGCGGCATCAAACCGCTTAATCCACTCGCCGGACTACGGCAAACGCCGATTATCGTCGTACCGGCGCGGCCGGATAAACGCGCCATTCCCAATCTCATTGCCCAGCTTGAGAAAACCGAATGGATCGGTGCACGGAACATCACCGAGCGGCTGGCCGACTATGCCGCCGTGCCGGA
>JBDHTV010000083.1:0-7701 GCA_039808825.1 Bdellovibrionales bacterium
GAGCGGTCCCGCAAGCGCATGATCCGGCCTGCCGTGATGGCCGCATAAGATGCGGTTATGTCGAACTCACGGCAGCAACTCAAGGCGCCGTTCGATACGTTCCAGACGCTGGGCAAAGCGATCCATGATCGCTTGATGGCGTGCTAACTCGGTGTCGGTCGAAACCGTGTCCCGACGGACCGACAACACCGCAGCTTCAACCACGGACAGCCGGTGCTTGATGTCGGCTGTCTCGGCCAGCAGATCAACCCGAAAGCTCTGCACGTCGTTACGCAGCAGCCGGAGCTGTTCGAGGACGAGGTTTTCAACATCAGCGGTCATGGTGGCAGTACCTCAATGATGATAAATAACACGTATTAAATAAATTCCTATTACCGTTAAGAAAAAACCCTTACCAGCTTTATCGCCCAAACGCCCAGCCCCACCAAAACCACCACAAACACACCGGCCAGCAAAACCGATCCCCAGGCAGAAGGCGACGCTGCCGACTGAACGGGCGCGGAGCGTCTGGCCTGTTCCTGACGAAACAAGGCCGGAAAATCCACATCCGGACGCTGGCGGCTCAAGTTCGAGTTCGAGTTCTTCGACTGCGAGCGCATGCGCTCAGCAATGGCCTTCTGATACCAATCCCGATCTTCCAGACTCATGGTTTCCCCTGCGGTTCCTGTTGCGGCTTGAAGCCCAGATTCTTGAGCAGCGACGCGCCGACGCCCGCCAACATGGTATCGGACGCCAGCGGATCGGCAACCGGCACAGCCGGTGGTGTCGTGCGGCCGCTGTACTGCGTCACGCGCTCGCCGGAGAGCAGGCAAGAGACTTCGCCGAAATCGTCGCGGCTGCACTGGCCGTCGACCAGGGCGCGCATACGGGTATAGGTGCCGTCCGTCAGCACAACCAGCGACTGTGCGCTGCCAGCCTCGACCCAACCGGCGACACGCCAGCGACTGGACTCCGACACCGGGACCGCCACGGCAGGCGAAACAATCGGCATCGGCGCAGGTACAGGTGCAGCTGCAGGTGCTGACGCAACCGCAACCGCAACCGCCGGAAACTGATCAGCCGGAACCCGCTGCACTACCGGCGCCGGCACTGGTTCTGATTTCGCATTCCCGCCTGAAAGCTTGGACAACGTGAACCAGACCAGAAACACGCCGATTGCCAGAACGCCCGGTAAAAAACGCAACCACGGCTGCGACCAGATCGAAGCGCGATCATCCAAACGCGATTCATCCGGAGCAAATTCCGCAGCAGCATCTGATTCCGTATGAGAACGATAAAGCGCATAAATTTCCGGATCAATCCGGCCGCGGTACTGAGATATCTTTTTGTCTTTCGGCGGTCGATCACCGGTCACCGGTCCTTGATACACATTGACCTGATAAGACTGATCCTTGCCGATCATGTCGAGCTTCACGACACGAAAGGTCTTCGAGACCAGTTGACGAACAAACGCGGAAATCTGCGACAAATCTTGCGTGACCAGGATAACTTGCTGAACACGGCCGACATCATCGGTTCGATGGCCGTGCATGGCGAGAAACTTTTTATGGACTTCCGGCAACTGATTGGCTTTGACACCGGATGGCCAGACCCGCCAAACCTCATCCAGAACGAAGACGCAACCATGCGGTAAAACCGCATCGAACCAATCCGGATCAGCAATGACTTCATCGGCCGTGAACTGCCGAATGTTGCAAAACGGAAACCGCTCGCGCCAGACTTCCAGATGCAGCGGGATATTGGTCCAGACCTCGCGACCCTCGCGCACGGCCGGAACGATCACATGCTTGACGACCCCGTAACTTTTGCCGGCACGCGGCAAACCGCAATACGCATCCATCGTTGATCCCCTTCACCTGGCTGAGACTGATTCAGCCGGTCGCTACGCTCGCGGCTGAATCAGTCTCAGCCGACGATCGGAACGCGCCGCAGCAGGAAGCGCAGCATCCAAGCGCCCCCACAGAGCTTGACCGCCAAGCCAATCTGTAACAGGCCCAGCCACCAGATAAGGCCAGGAGGCACAATGACGTTGGCGATGTACGTCAGCCAGTCCGGCACCGGCAGGCCGGCAAGGAACTCACCAAGCTGAGCAAGAAAGAATGCAAACAGCTCGCGCGGCAGCCACAACAGAAAATCGGTCAACCAGTGCGCCAAATCACCGAGCATGGAAACCTCCTAAGCACTCAGGAAAATGCGAACGGCAGCAATGCTGTAAATGACAGCAAGCACCGCAGCCAGAAAATCACGAATAGCCTCACCGACGATGCAATGTGATGTCATCGTCCTGATAGTGCCGTAAACAGGAATATCATAAGTCGGGCAAGAACCGCCGCCGCTAAAATCAGTTTCCCAGCGATCCAGGCCGCCGCCGATAGTATCCACAATAGGAACATTCTTAAGCATGTCAAAATACGTCTGAACCGCTTGCTTAGGTTGCGTAGCTGTTTCCGGTTTAGGCGCCGGATCAGGCTTATTAACTAAAGCATCCCGCACTTCCTGTAACGTATCCTCGCGGGCATAGTCGTCCGGCAATTCCAAGTCGGATATACCCGCATCCTCTTCCGTAACCGTAGTTTCCTTGGTTCCGTCCGCATTGGTTATGGTTGTAGTGTTGTAATTGTATACGACCGTAGAATTATTAACTGAACCTGCCGGCGCCGGTTGCTCACGCGCTTTAGTTCCCGGAGTAACTGTTTTTGTCCGGCCGTCCGGGGTTTGGGTAGTTACCGGATTACCCTGCACATTCGATTGTTCAGGATAAATCCGCTTGGTTGCCAATTGATCCCAAGCGCCGGAATTACGCAATGCTTCAATTGCAGAAGCCGGCTTTTGAGTAATCAGCGCCTGAGCGGCATTATCAAGTTCTGCGTCAGTAACAGGCACAGGCACAGGTTGATTAGCAGTATGCGGTTGCCCTGAAGACTGCGGCTTACCAGTAATGGAGAGCGCCCAAGTTTTAATTGCTGGATCTGATCCTTGGCGGAAAGTGTAATTACAAGTAACAGTTACTCCGCCGCTACAACTAGAAGATACAACGGTCTGATTAGAAGCCGCCCATTCGCACATCACATTTGCACGGCATGCAGCATCTACGGAAGCATATGCGGTTGATACGGCTGATTGATCAACACAAAATGATCCGTTATACCTCGAATAACAATACCCCGGACCGCCTGAATAATTCGGTTTCCAATCTGTCGCGCCACTTGGCTTACATATCTGATTAGTAGAGCATTGAAGCCAATTGTAAAATTCACCTCCTAATTCTACGATCACCAAACCCCACATTACCCAACCGCCCGCACGCATTACGCCACGAAGTGCACCTTTGGCTACGGGCGCGGAGACGGATTCTTTTTTTGCAATCGGTACTGGCGGATAGCCGCTGCGGCCGGTGCCGACAGGCTGCTTCATCAGTTCAGCCAATTCTGCAGAACCTCCAGCAGAGCCGGCCGGGTTCCAGTTTGGCGGGCTATCGGCCGTGACCGTGACAGCCGCGTGCGAAAAATGGCCAACCAGAATCCAGCCGAGAAATAGCGCCAGAATCAGCAGCCGCAACGCATAGCGGCGACTTTGATGCGGATCAGGGTCGAAAGAGGGCATAGGCGCAGGCCATTCCGGCAACGAACAGGGACCAATAATAGAATTCGTCCACGGCGATATTTCCAAAAACGGGGCGGCATTGCACCGCCCCGAATGGCAACAATCAGCGACCGATCATGCCGAGCACGCCACGGGCGCCGCGCTTGGCGACGAGGAACGGAGCAATGGCAATGGCGATAGAGATAACCGCCGCCGATGCACTGGTCAGATCAATGCCGGTCACCAGTGCAGAAAAATCCGGACCGGTCGCGAAGGCGGGCAGGGCGAGGGTGCAGCCGCCGATGACGGACGCAGAGAACTTGAGAACGGAATTGCGGAATTTCATGGTTTTCACCTGATCATGGTGGAGAGATCATGGACAACAGATGCCGGATCACGAACACGATGACGAACACGCCACCAACAGTCGTAAATCCGGCTCCAAACGCCTGCGCCGCGATGGACGAATCAATCACCGGCGCAGAACCCATGGCGCCCGTCACCGCGTAGGTGCCGGGCTGATTTGAGCCGTCGCAGACCAGCGCGACCGACCACGAAGAGCTGCTGACCGTGACGGCCGGCACCTCGACAGTGCCAGCCGGACAGGTAACGACAATGGTGCCCATCAGCGTTCGATCGGCTCGAACCAGGAATCGGCGGTCTCGACGCGCTCTTCGTTGCGCGTGCCCTTGTTCAGGACGAAGTAGCGCGTGGCGCCGCAGACCCTGCAGCCGATCTTGATTTCCTCGCCGGTGACACCAATGCGCTTGGCGGTTCTGATGAGCGCGGCCCCGGGCTTGGAGTAGCGATCAGCGGCCGGCAGGATCACCCGGACTTCATAAAGACCTTGGAAGTCGCGAATGGCGTCAATGACGCCCTCGATGATCGTGATGTTGGTCTTCGGGGACGAGACCGGCGCGGACGCGGGCGAATTGAGCGGAACAGCAACGTCAGCCATGGTGAACACTCCTCAAGCGGCCCGGAGATCGGACCAAGAAAAGACCCGGCGGGCCTCGGACAGACGCAGGGCGCGCAGTTCAATAACACGCCCGGCGGAAATATCAGCGTCGGACAGACCGGCATCGCGCAGGATGCCAAGATGGCGATACCAGGTTCTCTTTGAAACCATGGTCTTGGCCCGCTCCCAACCGAAAGAGGAAATCAGGCCCCAGGTGCCGAGCGCGGCACGGGCAGTACCTTCGGTGATCGGTTCGCCGTTCTTGGCGATGACCTTGCGGATTGCAGCTTCAACATCGGTTACATGCGCCATTTCGGTATCACCCAGCATTCGATCAAAATACGCCCACGCGGCCGCATCGACGTCCGATGCCGACCATTCACACCACGGAGTTTCCGCACGCTCGCGCCAGTACTGGGCGCCCAATCGGCATTCCAATCGCAACAGACAATCTGCCGCCTCCAGTTCGGAGGCTGAATATTCACGGCCGGAGTAATTGGCCTGTTTCTGCATCCAGCGCAGATGCGGGCCTTTGGAGTAGGCCTTGCCGGCGCGCAAGCGCGAGCGATGCGACCAATAGACGGTGTCGCCGGCTTGCTGGCTGACGCGGTAACGCCCGCCTTCGACGCCACGCAGCAGCGATAGCGCGACGCGCACGTCGGCGAGGCTGTCGAGGGCGAGATGCACGGTGCAGTCCATGCGCGAGCAGACCCACAGCCGTGGGTCCTGCGGCAGGATGACGCCGAGGGCGCGCGAGACGTGGCGCACCATGGCGCGCGCGCCCTCGGACGGGCTTTGCGGCGGCTGCGGCCCGAAGACCGCATCGGCGTCGCCGACGGCACGTGCCGGAGAGCCCTGCACGTGCAGCGCGTCCGAGCCCAGGCGCGCGAGCACCTGATGCGAGTCGGAACGGATCGTGTCCCACGCCGCCGACTCCCAGCGCAGGTCACCGGTGCGTGGGCAGTAGCGCACAATGCGGTCGCCGTGCGTCTCGACGACGCGCAGGACTTCGTCGGCAAGCGCGGTGTACGGCACCCGGATCGTCAGCCAGTCAAGCACGGCCGTCCCCCCGAAAAGTGCCACCCATGGCACTAAGTGCCCGTGTTACAGACACGGGCACTCGCCGGACGCCGGTGCCGATGTCGGACAGGCGCTGGCGCTGCGCGCCAGTACAGGCCGGCTGAAGCCGGCTGACGGCGGCGCGTGCGCCGCCAAGCAGGAACGTCGCGTCTGCGGCCTGACGCTGATGGCCGTACCGGGACACGTCTTCGTGGTGACGTGCGTGGTCGCGAAGGATGCCGCCGTCTGACGCCGATTGGCGGGGCCGGCTGTCCTGCGCTTCGCGATGCGGACAGCCGACCCCGCCAATCGTCGCCAGCCGGCCGGCGGGGCTTAGCTGCGGCAGCCTCGCGCTTCGGGTCAGCTCCTGATTTTTTTTCTTTTGTCTTCGGAAAGACAAAGACCAAGGCGCCGGGCCTTGCGGCACCAGGGCTGCGCTGCGCTGGAAGGGCGCCGTCGGCAGTGGCCGGTATGCAGGAGTGCATGCACTGGCGGAGCCTTGGGGATCCCGATCGGGCCAGCGCTGGCCGGCGCTGGTCGGGCCGGCCTCGATGCGGTTGCGCATCGTGGTTGGATCCAGCTGACAAGGCTGCCACATTGCGCACGTTCGATGCTCTGGCGCATAGCTGGTGCTAGTCATGGCCGCCGTACCCGATCCAGTCAAGTTGCTCGGGCAGCGCCAGAAACCACGGTCCAACGTCGCGCGTGGCCAGCTCGACGACGGGCCGGCCGCGATCGCCCGACGTACCCGGTGCCGCACCGGGCACCCGTGCAGTCCAGGCGACACGACGAACACAGCCGAAACGACCGCGCGCCGCTACAGGCGAGCGCACGCAATCGCCTTCCGTCAAAAACCGCCACGGCTTCAAAACGGCCACCGAGAAAGCGGATAACCAGTATCGGTCAAAGTTTTGCGCGCCCGCTGACAAGCGGCTTTCAAGGCCGCATGCAAATCAGCGTCGCTGTCCACTTGCGAATGGTAAAAATCGTCAATGACTCGCACGCATTCGGCGAGCGAAAGAGCCAGCGTCTTGGCAATGCTCGGGTCCGGCTCGGAAAGATCGACTTCGGTAAAACCGAAGCCGCCGCAGGATTCGCAAACGTCGTCAACCCAGGCATCGGGTGGATCAAACGCAA
Source organism: Bdellovibrionales bacterium (assembly GCA_039808825.1). Lineage (GTDB taxonomy): Bacteria > Pseudomonadota > Alphaproteobacteria > UBA9219 > RFNS01 > JAGOHT01. Next base: position 6,737 of record JBDHTV010000083.1, read on the forward strand.
AAGAGCGAATACGACCCGTGCCCGCGCAGAAATCACACGGGATGAGTTCGGGTGCGGGCTGCGCAGGCGAATGCGCCTGCGCTGTCGCCGGCGCCGGCAGGCCCGCCGACACGGGCGCCGCGGGCCCGGCCGCGGGGGGGATCGGATCAGACGGCAGGTAGCCAACCCTCGTCAGGCGCAGACGACCGATGCCGAGGCCGCCAGCGAGCGCCAGGGAGCCGCGGCGCACGGTCATCGGTGCGGACAACGGGTCAGGCGTGTGCGCAGTCTCAGCAGCGCACTGAGCCGCCCAGACGGGCAACGGGGCGGCGGCATCGTCGCGCAGCACGAAGGCGCCGAGGCGCTGCAGGCGGTAGACGGCGCGGAAGTCGCGGCGGGCGGAATCGAAAATGTGAACAGTCATGGCTGCGGGGCCTCGCAGACGCTCCAATATTTGGAGCATCGCAAGGTTACTCCAAATATTGGAGTAACGAAATCCTCGAAAGCCGTAGGCTTGACGCAGGGCAAACCCGAGCCCGCGGAGCGCAACCCGATGAGAACGACGAACGAAATTCTGGACGCGGCAAAGACCGCGATCGGCGCAGGAAGCGACTACCGCCTAGCGATGGAGCTCGAAACAACACCGGGACGGGTGAATATGTGGCGCGCCAAAAAATCCCAGCCGAACAACGAGATGGTGTATCGGCTGGCGATCATGCTGGCGGAAGACCCGGCGCGGTTACTGGCCGAGATCGAAGCGGACTTCGCGAAGAGCCCGGAGCGCGCGGGGTACTGGCTGAATTTTTTGCGCTCTGGCGTGCCTCAGGCCATACAGCGCAGCCCGCAATCCGGCTTGCCCACTGGCTGGAGCACGTCCGGGGCCGGCGGCGCTGAAGGTGCCGGCGACGGCGGGCCGCATAAGATGCCTTATGTCAAATGAAAACCATGTCAATGACCGAGCGCATCCGGACCGTCTCACGGTAGAA
>JBDHTV010000084.1:0-7616 GCA_039808825.1 Bdellovibrionales bacterium
TGATCGTAATCGGCCTGCATGCGGTCCTGCACCTTCGCGCGCAGCTCGGCGATGGTCTCGAAACCGATCTCGCCCGCGAGCGCATCATCAAGCGCAATCGGCTGATGCGCGAGGATGTCCTTGACGTTGACCTTGAATTCCGCCGGCTTGCCGGCGAGCTCCGCCGCATGATAGGCGGCCGGGAACGTGACCTTGATGAGGCGTTCATCGCCCTTCTTCACGCCGACGAGCTGGTCTTCGAACGTATCGATGAACGACTTGGAGCCGAGTTCAAGGCGATGATCCTCGCCCTGCATACCGGGATGCGCCGTGCCTTCGGTCGAACCAGCGAAATCGATCAGCAACGTATCACCGTGCTGCGCGGCGCGGTCTTCCGTAATCGGCTGCGCACCGCGAGTCTGCTTCGCCATGCGTTCAATCATCGCATCGACTTCGCTCGCGGCGACCGTTGCCTTCAGCTTTTCGAGCTTCACTTGCTTGAAATCCATCGGCTGCACTTCAGGCAGCACTTCGAACGCGACGGTGAAAGAGAGCGGCTCGCCCGCCTTCTGCTCATCCAGATCAATCTGCGGACGCATGGCAGGACGCAGCTTGCGGTCGGCGATCGCCTGTTCCGCCGCGTCGGAAACGGTCTTTTCAATCACTTCGCCGCGCACGGCTTCGCCATAACGCTTGGTCAGGACCGGCATCGGCACCTTGCCCGGACGGAAGCCGTCGAGCTTCACGGTCTTGCCGATTTCGGCCAAACGCTCGGCAATATTCTTTTCAATTTCAGCAGCTTCAACGGAGATTTTGAAGGAGCGCTTGAGATCTTGCGCGGGCAATTCCTGAACTTGCATGGTCTTGATATCCTGTCGGCGTTACAAAGAAAGGCAACGGCATAACCCATGCCGCCCGCTATTGCAACCAGCATGATAAATTCAGGCTTTTCGCGCGAATTGGCCTTTGCTGTCCGCTTTTCCGTGCTTATATCTCTGCCGCGCCACCTCTTGCCCCGCCGGTGTTATCCATGAAATACGCGTTCCGGTTGCTTACCGCCGCCCTGTTGTTCGCACTGCCTGTCCGGGCCGAAGACGAGCCGATTAAAGACCCCGGCTACCGGATGGTGCGGACCAATGAAACCCACGTCATCAACGCCGACGGAGCCGATACCACCACCTATGAGCGGGCCATCAAGGTGCTCAAGGATACGGCGGTCGGCGAACTCAAGGAGACCGCTATCAGCTATAGCACCAGCGTGGAAAAGGCCGAGATCATCGCCGCCTATACGCTGAAGCCCGACGGCAAGAAGATCGAGGTGCCGAAGGCGAACTACCAGCTCGAGGTCAATAGCGGCAAGGACAAGGGCGCCGCTCCCGCTTATTCCGATTACACGACGCTTGGCATCATCTTCCCCGATGTCGCGGTCAACGATACGCTCGTACTGCAATATAAAGTGACGCAAAGCGAGCCGATGTTCCCGAAGCAATTCTCGGATTATAGCGGTTACAGCCGTTCCGCCATCTATGACGATGCGCAGGTGACGTATGATTACCCGACCAGCCTGCCCGTCCATTACGAGATCAGCGGCCTGACCGAAAAGAGCAACGTGGAGAAGAACGGCCGCCGCGTCGTGACCTGGACTTACAAGAACCAGGCGCCGGTCAAGAGCAAGCGCGACGGCTCGTCGATTTTCGATTTCGGCAGCGAACCGTCCTATCTTATCTCCACCTTCCCGTCCTATCAGGCGATTGCAGAAGCCTATGGCGCGCGCGCCAAGCAAAAGGCCATTGTCACGCCACGCATCCAGAAGCTCGCTGACGAGCTGACAGCAGGCAAAAAAGAGCCGAAGCAGCAGGCCGAAGCGCTCTATAGCTGGGTTGCGGAAAACATCACCTATGCGGGCAACTGCATCGGCGTTGGCGCGGTGGTGCCGCGCGATGTCGATTTCGTGCTCGATAACAAGATGGGCGATTGCAAGGACCATGCGACGCTGCTGCAAGCCTTGCTCAAGGCCAAAGGCATCGAGAGCACGCAGGCGTTGATCAATGCGGGGCCGATTTACCGCCTGCCCAAAACGCCGGTCGTCTCCGTCGTCAATCATGTCATCAATTATATTCCCAGCCTGAACCTCTATGCGGACTCGACCGCCGCGATCATGCCCTTCGGCGTGCTCCCGCGCGGCATGGTCGGCAAACCCGTCTTGCTGGTCGACGGCTACAAGGAGGATGCCAAGACGCCGATGCAGCCCGAAAAATATGACGGCCAGTCGGTTGATACCCATGTCGTCATTAAGGAAGACGGCTCAGCGACCGGTACCGTCGCTGTTGAAATGCGCGGTGAAGACGCTATTGCGGCCTACGCATTCTTCAAGAAGGTGACGCCGAGCCAGGAAGAGGAACTGCTGAAATATCTGCCCAAGCGCTACCATTATGAAGGCACTGTGACGCTGGACCGTTCGGACAAGGGCAATACGCAAGAACGCTACAAGCTCGTCTATAAGTTCGACGTGAAGAAGTTCCTCGAGGTCGGGAGCGCGGGCGGCATGTATATTTATCCGCTCTTCATCGAACCGCAGATGCACGCCTATGTCGGGCGCGCTGCCGCTGTCGAGGACACGCCCTATGACTTCGCCTGTGGCGACGGGCTGCTGGAGGAACATTATGTCTACGAGTTCCCCAAGAACGTCAAAATTCTGGCGACGCCGGACAATACCGACGTGAAGAACGACGTTATCCATTACAAGGCCGATTATGCGCAGGATAACAACAAGATCACGATTGTCCGCCGTTATGAAGACAGCACCAAGGGGCCGATCTGCACGCCACAGATCGCCAAGCTCTATAAGGAGGCGGCGGAAAAAATTCGGCCTAACCTCAAAGCCCAGATCGTGTATAAATAGGCCATGACCGAGATCAATCTGACCATTACAGCCCGCGCGGCCGACGAGCTGCAGGACTATCTGCAGCAACAGGGTCAACCCGTGCGCCTTGCGATTAATCCCGGCGGTTGCTCTGGTTTCGATATCCAGTTCGCGGGGGGGCTGCCGCAGGCCAATGATCTGGTGCTGGTCGAAGGAGCACTGCTGGTCGACCCGATTTCATACAGCCTCATTGCCGGGGCGACGGTGGATTTCATGGATGCTATCGGCAAGGAAGGCTTCGTGGTCAATAATATCCCGAACATGGAAGCGCGCTGCGGCTGCGGCAAATCTTTCAGCCTCGCAGATTGAGGCTAGCTTGCTCACAATCGCCACCTGGAACGTCAATTCCATCAAGGTTCGGTTGCCGAACTTGCAACTTTGGCTCAAGGATGTGCAGCCGGATATCCTGCTACTGCAGGAGTTGAAATGCCAGGAAGACGGATTTCCGTTTCTGGAGATCGAGGCGCTTGGTTACCGCGCGTATGTCGTTGGGCAAAAGACCTATAACGGTGTTGCCATCCTCAGCAAAGAGCCGCTCGATATTACGCATAAGGCTCTGCCGGGCGATGCCGAAGATACGCAGGCACGCTATATCGAAGCGCGGCGCGGTCCCCTTACCGTCGCTTCCATCTATCTGCCGAACGGCAACCCGATTGAAGAAGACGGCGCGCGTGGGCCGAAATTCGCCTATAAGCTGCGCTGGCTGCAGCGACTGGAAGAGCATGTGCGCACGTTGCTGGCGAGCGAACAACCCTTCGTGCTTGGCGGCGATTACAACATCATTCCGCAGGCCGAGGATGTCTATGACCCCAAAGGCTGGGAACAGGACGCGCTGTTTCATCCGGAAAGCCGCGCCGCCTGGCGGCGACTCTGCGGGCTCGGCCTCACCGAAGCTTTCCGTGCACTGCATCCGGATGAAAAGCAGGCTTATACGTTCTGGGACTATCAGCAGGGCGCCTGGCCAAAAAACTGGGGCTTGCGCATCGACCATTTCCTGCTTTCGCCCGAGGCGGCGGACATGATGACCAGTTGCACCATTGATCGCACGCCGCGCGGCTGGGAAAAAGCCTCCGACCACACGCCGGTGGTGTTGCAGCTCAACGCCGTTTAATTTCCATGACGCCGAGCAGGAAGGCCGCGAAGCCGAGCTGCAGGCCGCCGACGATGCCAGTGGTCGCCACGATCATGATGCGCATGACATTACGGTAATCCAGCGCGCCGAAATGCACCGAAGACCAAAGCTGCATGGCGTAGACAATACCGCCTGTCCCGATCAGCAAGACGACAAGCGCGGCGAGCAGCAGCCGCTCGACCGTCACGGCATCGAGCCAGTTATGCGTCGGCGGCAAAATACCCTGTTTGACGGCATATTGCCGCGCCAGCAAAGCGAAGGTGATACTCTGCACACCGACGAGTATAGAGAGCGCGCCGACGAGCAAGGTGTGAACATCGAGCCCCACCTGCGGCGTGATCATGAACGGGCCAGGCAACAGCAGGCCCGCGATGAGTACGCCGAAAACAATCATCGCGATGCCGGGATAAAGATAAAGCCAGCGCGGACTATAGAGCAGCAGGAAGCGCAGATGCCGCCAGCCGTCGCGCCAGGAGCGCATATGGGACTTGCGGTCGCGACCGTCCTTCGCAAGCGGCAACGGCGCTTCGCCGATCGGCAGACCCGCGAGCGCCGCTCGCACGATAATCTCGCTCGCGAATTCCATGCCGGTCGTGCGCAAGTCGAGCGCCAGAATGGCTTGCCGGTCGAAAGCGCGCAGGCCGCAATGAAAATCGCCAACCGGAATTTTGAAAAACAAGCGGCCGAGAAAACTCAGGACAGGATTGCCCAGATAGCGATGCAGCGGCGGCATGGCGCCCGGCGCGATTCCGCCCTGAAAACGGTTGCCCACCATCAGCTTTTTGCCCGCGCGCAATCCCGCGATCAGCGGTCCCGACAAGCGAAAATCATAGCTCGCATCGGCGTCGCCCATGACGACGAAACGTCCTCGCGCCGCGACGATACCGCCCATGAGCGCCGCGCCATAGCCCTTTTCCGCGACCGACACGATGCGCGCGCCAGCGGCCATAGCAAGCGCCGCCGAGCCATCCGTGCAGCCGTTATCAACGACAACGACCTCACCCAGCGTCCCGCTTTCCTGCAAATAACGACGCGCCCAGCCAACGCATTGCGCGATGGTGCGCTCCTCGTTCAAGCACGGGATGACGAAGGAGACTTCTGGAACGGATTCATCAGCAGTTTCCATGAGAGACCAGTGGTGTGGGGTAATTTGGCATAAAATATGCACCAATTCATTTATGCAGACAAAATTTATTCTTTCTGTCTATCCTTGTTTGCGCTTTCTTAGGCAAAGGAACCCTCGCATGTTGCCAATATCCGATGCACAGACCGAGCAAATCCGTGCCGCTCTGCGCGACAAGCAGAGCCGGAGCACGCTGCATGTGCTGGTTGTAGAGGACCAGCCGTTCCTGCGCCGTCTGTTTGCCGAAGTGCTGCAGGGTCAGTGCGTGATTGACGAGGCTGCAAGCGTGGCCGACGGTTGGGCGAAATATCTTGCCACGGCGCATGATCTGGTTTTTGTCGATATCGGCCTTAGTGACGGTAGCGGCCACGATCTCGCGGCGAGCATCCGTCAACTCGAACCTTCCGCCCATGTGGTGATGGCCACGGCGAGCCACGACGCCAAAGACAAGGCGCTGGCCCAGCAAAACCGGGCGACCGGCTATCTGACCAAGCCCTTTACCAAGCAGAATATCCAGGACTATGTCGCCGCCTATCGGCTTAAGCACCGCACCGGCTGAGGTCTCAGGCCGTCTCTGCTATCTGCAGCGACGCCCCGCACCATTTCTTGAGCACATCGACGATCTGCTCCAGCTTAAACGGCTTGTTGATATAATCGTCCATCCCGGCAGCCAGGCATTTTTCCCGGTCGCCTGACATGGCATCGGCCGTCAACGCCACGATGATGGTCTGACGATCTTTTCCAGCTTCGTTATTGCGGACGGCGCGCGTCGCTTCAAAGCCATCCATTTCCGGCATTTGGCAATCCATGAATACGATATCATAGGTCAGGCGCGCCATCAGGCTCAACGCCTCCTTGCCATTCGCAGCCTTGTCGACGGTGCAGCCCAAATCGGTCAGCACTTTGGCCATCAGCATCTGATTGACCTTAAGATCGTCGACAACCAGGACGCGACAATCCTTGAACATCGCTTTTTCGCTGACTTTTGCCTCGGTCTCGCCGCGCATCAACTTCATCAAGGTATGGCGCGAAACGAGCGGAACCGCTTCGCCTTTCTTCTGCGCCGTCAGCAACACGCGCATCATGCCGAGAAGCATTTCCGGGAAGCAGGGTTTATGCTGATAGCCTGCGATGCTCGCCTGCGTCATCTGTTCGCGGCTTGGCACACGCGTCGGCGTGGTCAAAAGCGTCATAATGATGCCATGCGTATCCTGCTTCCGGATTTGCGATGCATATTGCAAAACCTTTTCCTGGCCGAGATGGTCATCGAAAATCACGAATTTATAGGGGTCGTGGGCGGCCTCGGCCTCCTTCAACGCATCCAACATGCTTTCGGCCGAAGGGGCGATGCTGCAGCGCATACCGGCCTGCAGCATAATATCGTGTGCGATCATCGCGGCCGGAACATAGTCATTCACAAGCAGCACGCGCACATATTCAAGATTGCAATCGGGAATAAGGTTATGCGAGGCCTCGGGCGCACCTTCACACAACAGAATATCGAAGTGGAATACGGAGCCCTTGCCCAACACGCTGCGCACGCCAATCTTACCCTGCATCATGGTTGTCAGCTCACGCGAAATGGCGAGGCCAAGGCCAGTGCCGCCAAATTTGCGCGTCGTCGATTCTTCGGCCTGGGTAAATTTATCGAAGACATAATCAAGCTTGTCCGCGGGAATGCCGATCCCCGTATCTTCAATTTCGAAAAACAGACGCACTTGTTTATCCGCTTCCGGCATCGCGGCGACACGGATCAGAACATGGCCTTTGGTCGTGAATTTCACGGCATTGCCGACGAGATTAAGAATAATCTGCTTAAGCCGCCCCGGATCGCCGATTAAATAACGCGGCGTGCCCGGCGTGAACTCGACCAGCAGTTCCAGCCCCTTTTCCTGCGTGCGCAGGATGACGACATCACTCACTTCGCTTAAGGTGCTATGCAAATCAAAATTGATCGGCTCCAGCACCATCTTGCCGGCCTCGATCTTCGAGAAATCGAGAATGTCATTGATGATATCGAGCAGATGTTCGCCCGAGCGGCGAACAATATCCGCCCAACCGCGCTGCTCGGCGTTAAGCGGCGTGTTGAGCAAAAGCTGCGTCATGCCGAGAATACCGTTCATCGGCGTACGGATTTCGTGGCTCATATTGGCCAGAAAATCCGATTTGGCATGGCTGGCCTTCTCGGCCGCGACCTTGGCCTTCATCGCGGCGTCCTGCGAAGACTCAACTTCGAGAATCCAGCGCTGCAACTCGCGCTCCACCATGTCCTTCTCGGTGATGCGCTGGGCCAGATCGCGCCGTGTGCTATCGAGTGCCGTATGCCACTGCCGGATGCTGCGCATAGCGAAATACCAGATGACGATCGCCAGCGTGATAAAAAAGCCCGAGATCAGCACACCGTAATACAGATCCTGCCTGAAATGGGAGATATGCGCACTGTCAGGATTGGTGCCCAG
>JBDHTV010000085.1:0-7535 GCA_039808825.1 Bdellovibrionales bacterium
TAGCCGCAAGTTTGACGCTGGTGTCCGGTTCTGGGTTGGGCACAGGCGCATGCGCTGCCGCAGGACTCACGACCAGCGGTAATTCGGGCAACGGCGCGGTGGCGACACTCGGGGCGGGGGCAGTGGGCCGGGCGTAACTTTGCTCCACCGTCGCGCTCACATCCGCTGTGGCCGAAGGCGCTGCCGCTGCGGCACCGGATATGTTTGGTGGAGCGGCTGCCACGGCGGCGGCTGGAACCGCAGCGGGAGCCGATGCCGTGGCGACGCTGGCTGTGGGAGGTGGTGTATAAGCTGGTTGGAGCGGAATTGAACCCGCACCTGGCGCGATAGCATTGACCACAGATGTGGCGGGAGCGGGCGCTTGAACGGTTTGCGGCATCGTTGCAGGGCTGGCGGTGGCCACGGCCCGGTGCGCGGCAACTGGCGTGGTGGGCTGCACCGCGGCTGCTGCCGGTTCCGCGACAGCAAAGTTGACTTGCGTGTGCGTTACGGGAGGCGGCAGCAAAATCTTGCTGACATGGACGCTGCGTGCCGTGGTTGGACGGGCTGGCGGCAGCGGCTTAAGCTGGTCGAGCGCTTGATCGGCCATGTTGGCCCAACGCGCCCTGGGTGTCGGGGCATCGCGGTCAGGGAAATTCACGACGGCTTTGGGCGCCACGGCCCCGAGCGCCTGATCGGCCAGCGCCGCGCCGTTCATGCGCGTCTTGCCGGGTTTTTGTTGCGCGTCAATTTGCGCGAGCGCGTTATCGGCCAGGTTGTCACCGGCATGTGCCGTGTGCGGCAAAGCGGCGAGCAGCACCAGCAATATAAGCGGCTGGACGATCAATGTCTGGCGTTTCAGACGGCAGGTGCGGCGATCAGCAGCGTTCACAGAATTGCCCTTTCCGCAGCGCACCGATCTGGCGCAGCAAGGCGAAGCTATTGACGACCATATCCGCTTCGAGGCGCAGGCCTTTCATATTCGCGTTGTGCAGGCGCTCTTCGCCTTCAATAATGGTGATAACGTCGCCTTCGCCGAGTTCGAACTGCTGTTTGTACAAGGCCTGCAGATTTTCGCTCGAAATAACTTCCTTGATGTTGGCGGCGAGGTCGCGTTTAGTCGCCACGAGCTGGTTATAGGCCTGGCGTAAATTCTTTTGCGTGTCGCGCACGAGTTTGTCGCGGCGGAGATCGTTTTCGGTGATCTGGCTTTCGATCCGGCCGGCGGCGGCGTCGCGCGCAAAGCCGTCGAACAGCTTGTAGTTCATCACCAGCATGGCCGTGCCGGCGCGGACGCGCCCGACATTGCCGCCGATATCGTAGCTCTGCTTGCCTTCCAGCTGCAGGCTCAATGTCGGGTAATAGCTGCCCGCCTGGCTTTCCTGCTGATGCTCTAGCGCCTTGCGGTCGGACTGGTTGAGCTTAATGCCGCTGTTTTCCTGCCGCGCCAGCGCAAAATAACTATCCATCTGCCGTTGCGTCGGGTCGAACTGTGGCGGCCGCTGGGCGCTGAAAGGCGGCAAGACGCCGGTGATGCTTTCCAGGTCGCTCGTTGCTTTGGCCAGGCTCGCTTCCGCATTGTTGAGTTCGGACTTTGCGGCGGCAAGACGCGAATCGACATATTCGCGCTTGGTTTTGCTCTCGGCCCCGGCTTCGTTCATGAGCCGGACCTTGTCGGTGATCTTCGTCACGACATCGACGAAACGGCGGCTTTCCGTGACCGAACGCTGGGCGCGCCAGACATCGGTGAAGGACTCGATCGTATCGGTCAGAATTTTTTCGACCGCGAGCGTGGTCTGCAGATCGGCGGAACCGACGAGTTGCTTGCGGCGCTCGACTTCCTCATCCGTGGCAAAACCGTCGAATAGCAGTTGGTTGACGAAGACGCGGGTCTCGCTGGAGTTAGACGACTGCCCGAGTTTGTCATGCACCGAAGCGGCCGTGGGGTCGTTGTATTCGCGCCCGCCTTTCACGGTGACATCGACCTGCGGGTAATAGGACGAGCGCGCTTCATCGACGCCGAAGCTGGCCTGCTTGCTCTTTTCAAGCGCAATCAGCACGTCGGGATTTTTGTTGAGCGCGAAGAGAATGGCGGATTCGAGCGCGAGTGGAATAGGGTCTTTCGGCATGGCGGTCTGGCCGGTCAGGACGAGACCGGTGCCAAGCAGCAGAATATGAGACCAGAAAAAACGCATGCAAATCGAATCCGTCTAGCGAATCAATTCACTAGGCTATTATGGGGCGACTCGGATGCGAAGCCAATTATAGCTCTCATTGTATTTTTCTGCGCCCACGTTGCTGACTTTCATCTGCTCGGTCGGCATGTCCGCCATGATAAGTACGTTGCGGACATTGAGCGCGCGGCCAAGCGCGATTTCACGCGTGACGGAGAGCGTGGCTGAATTCGGATTGTCCGGTGCTTCAAGCAGGATCTGCTTGTTGGTATAAGCCGGATTTTTGCGAATTGTTTCGAGATAGGAATTGATGCGTTTTTTGGTGTCATCCGAAATCGTGATGCCGTTATCGTCGAACAGGATGACGAGTTCGGTATTGCTGCTGCCTTTGGCGACCTGCTGTTCCTTGGATTTCCCCATCGTCGAGCGCATCTGCTGCACTTCCTGCTCGGCGGCGGTGAGGGACTCGGTCAGATGCTCGTTGCGCTGGCTCAGCTTGCGGATCTTGTCCTTGTCGTCCATTTTCTGGCTGAGTTCTTCAAGCGAGACCTCGCCGCTTTCGATCTTGCGGATATAATCGGCGAGTTCCTTCGAGGCGTTTTGTTGCGCTTCCTTTTTGCTTTCTTCGACCACGGTCTTTTTCATCTTCAGGCTCAGGAAGAACATTGTCACCGAAGTGATGAGCATGAAGAACATGAAGGTGGTGACAACCGAGGACAGAATGTCCACGAAGCCGGGCATGGCTACATCGCCAAGATCGCCTTCATCGCCGCCGTGCATAGGTCGTCCTAACCTTTAATAATCAAATATCGTCTTTGATTTCCGTGGGTTCCATCAAATTCTTGCGACGGAAGATCGCCGCGAGATTATCCTCGCCTGATTGCTGCAATTCTTCGAGTAAGGCATTGACTTGCAAGACAAGGCTTGAAACTTCGACGGCGCTTGGCGCTGGCGCGGGGGGCGGCAGGCTTTTGAGCTGGCGGACCTCGTTGAGCAAGCCGGACTGAACGTCGCCGATCTGGGCGAAGCTTGCGGCATGTTGCTGGACCTGGCTGAACATCGCGACAAGATGGTCCATCTGCCCATTGATCATCTGCTGCTGCGATTGCGCCTGGTGCGTCACGGCGTCGGAGAGGCGGACGACGGCATCGTTCATCATTGCGAGCGTCGCCTGGCTGGCGCTGTGGTCGCTCGCCAGCGCCTTGAAGGTCTGCTGCAGATCCTGCATGACGCGGTAATTCGTCTTGTTCTGGTCGCCGATCGTATTGGCCAGGTTATCGACGCTGTCGCGGATTTTTTGCAAGGCGAGATGCGAGGGGACGATGTCGCTCGCGAAAGTCTTGAGCGCGCTATGCAGTCCGCCGATCTTCTGGTTACCTTCCTCAATCGCACTGAGCACTGCCTGCTGATGGTTGTAGAGCTTTTCGAGCTGCTGGATGCTGCGGTTGGTATTTTCATTGGCTTCGGCAAAGGCGGTGAAGAGCTGGCCCATGCGCCGTTGCGATTTGTTGGCGAGGAAAACGAAGCCGGCGAGCCAGGCTTTGAGGTCGTCGCCTTCCGGCACCTTGAGCGATTTCACTTTATTGGCGAGGCCCGCGGACATAGCGGGGATGCGGTCGTCGATCCAGCGGCCGAAATGTTCGATGAAATGATTGTGCGCGAAACCGCTCAGGTAATTGAGGAAACCAAGGAACAACGAACCGGCGAGACCGAAAAGCGAGGCCGAGAAGCCGACGCCCATGCCTTCGAGCGGCTTGCTGATGCTGCCCAGAAAGCCGCCCATGTCGATATCGGCGCCGCCGGAACCGGCCTTGGCCTGCGCGGCGAAGTTATCCGAAACCATGGTCATGGCTTTACCGACTGAGGTAATCGTGTCGAGCAGGCCCCAGAAGGTGCCGATGAGGCCGAGCATGACGAGAATGCCGCAGAAGTAATTGACTTTGGTGCGCAAATGGCTGATGCGGGCACCGAATTTCGACTTGATGAGACGGGCCTCATTGTCGTTGAGGTTCATATGGCCGTAAGTCTGCAGATTGCCGAGCGCGGTGCTGAAGTTCGCGGTGCTGAGCATATGGGCTTCCCGCTCGAGCGAGCTGCGCAGCTTATGCACTTCTTCCGGGGTGGCCGAGCCGCGATCCAGCAAAGTTTCGACGCGCGCGAGAAATTTGGCGGTGCGGTAGATCGAGAAGTTCCCGGCGAAAGCCATGAACAGGCCGACATGGACAATCACGAGCATCATGCCGTTGAGCACGACGCCGTGCATGAAATAGCCCTTGATGACGGCGAAGTGCGAAAGCACCAGATAATACAGCGCGACCGTCGTGCCGACCATCAGCGGCGTGAAATAATGGTCGAGCCGCGTGCTGATATGCCCGTAACGCTGCTTTAGATCAGGGGCCTTTTCGCCCTCAGCAAGAGCTGCCTGTGCCATAATCGCCTCATATCAGTTCGGTCTTGCGGCGGAAAAAACGCCGGCGTGGTTAATCCGACAAACAAAAAGGGCTTGCCATGCTGTCGCAGTGTGCCGCGCAATCCGGAAAATTTTGGTTAATTGAATGCGCATTTCCCACTGAAGTTATTAGCATATTCTTAAGACGCTCCCCCCAGAATGGAGGATGGTTTTAGGGCCTATGGCTTTAGAAAACGGGCATATTTTATGGCGGAAACATCGGCCGGTAAGGCCAAGGCAGCAACGACAGGCACGCCGCCGAGCCGCGTCAAGGGTGACGTGGTCGCCGTCGAACTCGACCCGAATATCGTCGGGACACAATCCGTTCATGTCAAACCGCACGATGTCATCGTCTTCAAGGGCTTCACCTTCGCCGAAGCCAAGATCGAGATTCTCGGCCCGGACGTCATCGTCAATATTCCTGGCCATGCGCACAAGCTCATCATGCCGGGGTTGGGGCTTTTCCTGTTCTCCGCTTCCGAAGCGCCGACGTTTCACTTTGATGACGGCGATGTCAGCAACGACGATATGCTCGCCAAGGTCGGTATCGTCGTCAATTTGACAGAGAAGGATTATGTGTCCTTCACCAGCCTTGATATCAACGCGGTCGAAAACAAGCAGGAACGCGATACACAGAAAAAAGAGCATGAAGAGAAGCCGCAGCAGGAGCCGGTGATTCTGCTGGTGCCGCAGCCCGAGAAGACCAACGATTTCGAAGAACAGGCCAAGCCCCGCGACGAAGCCGACGAATTGCTGACCGCGCGTGAGGAGCTTATCTCAAGTGCGATCGGCAAGCCGCCACTCCCGCCGCCGAGCCCCAGCACGCCACCGCCGCAAAGCAATCCGCCGCCAGAGCCGACGCATACCAGCGATAATTCTTCGGCGCGCACGACCTTCGATTTCGATGCCCGATTGCTGCAGGTGGCGGCGCAGGAAAGCGTTGGGCAGACGCATTATACGGTCTTTGGCGGCGGCGGCTCGGTGCTGTCGAGCTTCAACCCTGACAACAATGCACAATATGGCGTCGAGCAGATCGATCGCGCCAGCATTAGCACGCCGACGACGATCTACGCCGATAACCCGACTTATTTCGCCGCCGGCGAGATGAGCCGCACGTTGCAGGTCTCGCCGCACTTGCCCAACGGCTTCGTGGTCAATCAGATTACGATCAGCGGCCTGCCCGACGGTTTCAATATCGTCGGCGCCACCTTTGACCCGGTGCTGCATACCTACGTCATTTACAATCCGTCCCTCAACAGCCGCGGCGACGTCAATCTGACCATCAACTATACCGATCTGACGGATCGTATTTTCGCCATCAATATTTTCGCCCTGGCTGAATTCAATGTGAACAGCGGTTTTCCCGCGCCCGTCAAAAGCGAGCTGACTTTCTCGTTGGATAAAAGCATCACCGTTCATGCCGTGAACAACGCCGATGATTATCAATATACCGATGGCAACGGCAATCCCGGCTGGGTGCTGGCGACCAACCCGAACGACAACAAGATCATCGGCGGCGACGGCGGCGTGACGGTTTATGGCGGGGCCGGCCATAACGAAATTATTACCGGCAGCGGTTCCGATACCATCATTGGCGGTATCTCCGACGATACGATGACCAGCGGCAACGGCAACGATACCATTATCGGCAGCGGCGGCCATGACACAATTGCCGCCGGGGCCGGGAGCGATACGGTCGATTATACTGGCAACGCTGCCAGTCTTACGCTCGACCTGGCGGCGCTCTCCGGCGGTTATGCGACGGCCAGCTTCACGGACGGCAAGAGCGATATCCTGTCCGGCGTCGAGAATGTCACGGGGGGCGACGGCAGCGACATCATCCGCGGTGATAACGGCGCTAATATCCTGCGTGGTGGTCTCGGTGATGATACGCTGATGGGCCGCGGCGGCAATGATACGCTCGACGGCGGGGCCGGGCATAATACTGTCGATTATTCCTATGCCGGGAACGGCATTACGCTCGATTTGCAGCAAAGTACCGTCACGGTCGGCGCGGGCGATAGCGATACGATCCTCAATATCGAGAATGCCGTCGGGACCAATTATAACGATACGCTGCTGGGTACGACGGGCGCCAATACGCTGCTTGGCGGCGGCGGCGACGATGTCTTGATCGGGCGCGGCGGCGGCGACGTGATGGATGGCGGCACCGGCAATAACCTCGTGGATTATTCCCAGGCGGTGGGCGGCATCACGGTCGATCTTTCAGCGGCACCCGATGGCAATGGCTTCACGACTGTTACCATTGCCGGGGATAGCAACGACCTGATCAAGAACATCGAGTCGATCACCGGTTCCGCTTATGCCGACCACATAACCGGCGATAATAGCGATCAGGTGCTGCGTGGCATGGCTGGGAATGATGTCATCGCTGGCGGAACGGGCGCGGACACTGTGTATGGCGGGTTGGGGTCGGACACGCTGGACGGTGGCGGCGGGGTTGACCAGCTGCGGTTTGACGATTTGGCGGGTGGCGGGGTGGTGCTGGACCTGGCGAACGCGCAGGCGAGCTACGCGACGGACGGCAGCACGGATACGTTCACGAACTTCGAATGGTATGTGCTGACGAACCAGGCGGATACGGTGCTGGGCAGCACGGGGGACGATGTCGTCTATAGCCTTGGCGGGGACGATACGTTCAATGCGAGCTTGGGGAACGACACGCTGAATGGCGGGACGGGAACGGACACGCTGACTTATGCGGGTGCGACGAACGGGGTAACGGTCGATCTGTCGCAGGCAGGGGCGCAGAACACGGGCTACGGCACGGTGACGGTCAGCGGGATCGAGAACCTGACCGGGTCGAGCTATGACGATGTGCTGACGGGCGACGCGAACGCGAATGTGCTGCTGGGCGGCGACGGGAACGACACGCTGGCGGGTGGCGCTGGCAACGATACCCTCGATGGCGG
>JBDHTV010000086.1:0-7481 GCA_039808825.1 Bdellovibrionales bacterium
AGATCGGAGCGATGTAACCCCGCGAGCTTATGGTCGAGATCGCGCAGGCCGGTGGTCACGCCCGTGATATGGCTGTCACGCTTGAAGGCGATTTCGGCCTGCCGGATGGTGGCGGTCAGCGCGGTGTTGAGGTCGATATAGCTGCGTCCGGCTTCGCCCTGCTGGGCGAGCTGGAACAAGCGCGCCTCGGCGCCTTCGACCAGATCGGTCGCGGTTTCTTCGACATTCTGGTCATAGGCCTGATTGACGATATCCTCGCCCAGGCCGATCAGCTGGCGGCGCAGGAAAAGCTCATAAACGATATCGGCGTAATTTTCGGTATTGATGACCGTGACCACGCTGGCGACAAGATCGGCGAGGTAATTGGCGCCGCCGACCGGGGCGAGGGCGGGGTCGTTTTCGAACATGCCGCGCAGGGTGCGCGGGTCGGCGATCTGGCCACGGGTAATCAGGGTCTCGGCAGCGGCATAAATGCGGGCATGGGCCGGGTCGTAGAAATGCTCGGGCCGCAGCCTTTCCCCGATCTTTTCATAAGCGGTATTATTCATCAGGAGGGCGCCGAGCAACGCCTGTTCAATCTCCAGATTGTGCGGCGGTTGCCTTAAATTGGCAAAATTATCCGTCCGGGCAACGGGATGGAAGGCGGCGGCGACGAGGGCGGTGCTTTCGGTCATGGGGCGACCATAGCATCAATACGCCGTAAAATGCATTGACCAAGTCAGAGGGCCATTCCTGTGGATAAATTGGCTGTGAATTCTGGGGATAAATTGCAGAAATTTGGTTTCCTGAAACCATTATTCCGTGTTTGACTTGCCAATTGCTCATCAAGTCATAGCGGGGAACCATGTCACGCAACCATGCACGTCACCGGGATATTTCGCGCGGGGCGGCCTCTATTGAACTCATCGAAAGCCTGTTTGCCCGCGACCGGACGGCGGTGACGATGCCGGAGGCGGCGAAGCTGCCGGCCCGGCCTGAGGTGCCGGCCAAGCTGGTGCCGCTGGTACGCTATCACCAACTGGCGGACGGCAGTGTCGATGTGCTGCTGGCCAATCCGTGGTTGGCGAAGCCGCTGCAAGCGTTAGCTGACAAGCCGGAGCTCCATGCTCGGGTTGGCAGCATGACGCCGACCTATGGCGGCGTTGAACTCAATATCAAAAGCAGTGCGGCGAAGAAGGACATTGCCCGGGTAGAAGTGTGGCCAGATAACACGTCGCGGGTGACGCGCAAGCCGGAGTCCGATGCTTTGCAACAGGCGTTGCGCGCCTTGCAGACGGTGGCGCCGGAGCGGCCCAGCCAGCAGCGCGGGCAGCGCCATGTACAACTACGGCGCTGAGTAGGTTCTTATTTGAGATACTGGTCGAGTTCGCCGTTACAGGAAGCGCGGATCGCATCATATTCCTGGGGACTATCGATGATGCGGTGTTGGGTCCAGGCGTCGTCATCGGCCTGGCGGACCATAGGGGCAAGAAGCTGTTCAATGCGATTATAGACCTGTTGCTGGATAGCGGCTTCGCTGCCGGGTAAAACATTGGCGCTATAGCCATGAAAGGCCGCGGCGAGCGCGGCGCTGGCAGAGTTGTTCAGACGGCCATAGGCTTGCTTATAGGCAGCGGCGTGTTTGTTCTCATGTTCGATCAGTCTTGCTTCGATGCAGCTGCCGCGTGGTAATTCCTCGGCAATCAGAATACGTGGGTTTTGGTCGGCGATCGTGACGTTGATGCTGGCGATGGTTATGCAGTTCTCCAGCAGCCCGGAGCTGTTGTTGAACAGCACCGACATCTGAACCTGCGGATTATAGAGCGTCACGCCGCTGACCTGATGCCCGCTCGTGTCATAGGTGTGTGCTGCAATGGTATAGCCGGGCGCTTTTTCAACCGCGAAGTTCGGCATTGGCACATTGACTTGAATGACTGGAATTGCCGGTGCTTCACAGGCTGATGCTGCAAATGCGCCGAACATGCAGGTCAGCATTGCGGCCCACAGGGTAGGGTATTGTTTTGCGAAGAGGCGCATTTGCATTCGCCTTAGGCAAGGGTTAGCTTGGGTTTTCGTACTTTACGGAACGACAAGCAGCATAGATGGACTTGTTTAAGGAAAATTTGCCACCGCCTTTGGCGGAGCAGTTGCGGCCCAAAAATGTTGCCGAAGTTGTCGGGCAAGACCATCTGCTCGCGCCGGATGCGCCGCTCGGACGGATGCTGGCGGCCCAAAAGCTGTCGTCGCTGATCCTGTGGGGGCCGCCGGGCACCGGTAAGACGAGCCTGGCGCGGTTGCTCGCCGAGGCGACGGGTTTAGTGTTTCAGCCGGTTTCGGCGGTGGCGAGCGGCGTGGTCGAGCTGCGCAAAATTTTCGAACTCGCGCAGGAACGGCGGGACGCGGGGCAGGGCACGTTGCTGTTCGTGGACGAGGTCCATCGCTTCAACCGCGCCCAGCAGGATGTGTTGCTGCCCTATACCGAGAACGGCACGGTCACGCTCGTCGGCGCGACGACGGAAAATCCGTCCTTCGCGCTCAACGGCGCGCTCTTGTCGCGCTGCCAGGTCCTGGTGCTGCGGCGGCTGGATGACGATGCGCTGGAGATACTGCTCCAGCGCGCGGAGACCTTGCTCGGGCATAAATTGCCGTTGGCCGAGGCCGCTCGGGGAGCCTTGCGCACGATGGCGGACGGTGACGGGCGTTATCTGCTGGTCATGACGGAAGCGCTGGCAGGATTGCCGGCCGCGCCCCCGCTTGACGAGGCGGGGCTTGCCGCGCTGGTGCAGAAACGCCTGCCGCTTTATGACAAGGCGCAGGACGGACACTACAATCTCATCAGTGCGTGGCACAAAGCCATGCGCGGGTCTGACCCTGACGCCGCGCTCTATTGGATGGCGCGGATGCTCAACGCCGGGGAGGATCCACAGTTCGTGGCGCGGCGCATGGTGCGGTTTGCGAGCGAGGATGTCGGCCTGGCCGATCCGCAGGCCTTGCCGCAGGCCATCGCGGCGTGGCAGGCTTATGAGCGGCTGGGGAGTCCAGAAGGCGAACTTTGTCTGGTGCAGGCGGTGCTGTATCTCGCGACGGCCCCGAAGTCGAATGCCGCGTATCTGGCGCAAAAGGGTGCGCAACGCGCCGCGCGCGACTCCGGCGCGCTCATGCCGCCGATGCATATCCTCAACGCGCCGACCAAACTGATGCAGGAGATCGGCTATAGCACCGGCTATATCTATGACCACGACACGCCGGAAGCGTTCTCGGGCCAGAATTATTTTCCGGACGGCATGGCGCGCCAGCATTTCTACCGGCCCGTTGAACGCGGCTTCGAGCGCGAGGTCGCAAAGCGTCTCGCCTATTGGAACAAGCTGCGGCAGCAGAAAGCCGATTAGCTGTTGTTGCGGATGCGGCTCAGGAAGCTCGACATCTCCTGCTTGAGCTTCTCGGACTGAACCGAAAGCTCCCGGGCTGCCTGCAGCACATCGTTTGATGCGCCGCGCGACTCGTTCGATGCCTGGCTGACATTGACGATGCTGCTTGAGACTTCCGAGGTGCCGGCGGAGGCCTGCGCGACGTTACCCGCGATTTCCTTGGTCGCGGCGGATTGCTCCTCGACCGCCGAGGCGATGCTGCCGATAATGTGGCTGATCTGCTCGATGGTCGAACCAATGCCACGGATAGCGGTGACCGCGCTATTGGTCACGCCCTGCATTGCGGTAATCTTGGTCGAGATTTCCTCGGTCGCCTTCGCCGTCTGGTTGGCGAGCGACTTGACCTCACTCGCGACGACCGCGAAGCCCTTGCCCGCTTCACCGGCGCGCGCGGCTTCAATCGTCGCGTTGAGCGCCAGCAGGTTGGTCTGTTCGGCGATATCCTGAATGAGCTTCACCACGCCGCCGATCTGGCCCGCTGCTTCGGCGAGACTGACGACGGTCTGGTCGGTGTTCTTAACCTCGCGCACGGCTTCGCTGGTCACGCGCGTGGATTCGCTGACCTGGCGGCTGATTTCGCTGATCGACGACGAAAGCTCTTCCGCTGAGGCGGCGACGGTTTGCACGCTGACCGAAGCTTCTTCGGTCGCGGCGGCCACGGCGGTCGATTGTTTTGTAGTTTCGTCCGCAATCATGCTCAGGCTTTCGGCATTGGCCTGCAGCTGGGTGGAGGCGGAGGCAACCGTGCCGACGATCTGGCCAACGCTGGCTTCGAAATTGTCCGCCAGTTCCAGCATCGCCCGGCGCTGCATTTCCTGCGCTTCTTTTTCCTTGCGGGCTTGTTCGGCCTTCATCGCTTCCATCTTCTGGCCGTTATCCTTAAAGACCTGCAGCGTCCGGGTGATGGCGTTGAGCTCATCCGTGCCTTTCGGCTCCGGAATGTCGATATTCAAGTTGCCATCTGCCAGCTTGAGCATAATGTCGGTGGAACGGCGCAGTGGCTTCGCAGCCGCGCCGCCAACGAGCAGGCCGAGCAAAATGGCCAAGCCAAAGCAGACTGCGCCAGCAGTCATCATGCCATTGATGACGGTATCGACATCTTTATAAGCCTCGCTGCGGTCCAGGCCGATCAGCATTGACCACCCCAATCCGGGGAAGCCATAGGCGCCATCAAGCTTCGTATATCCAAATACCTGATCAGATTTGCTGTCGGGATTGATTTCTTCCGTCATACCGCTAATGCCGGACCTGCCGTGAACTGCCAACCCAGCGGCTTTGACATTCAATTCGACGAGATTCTTTTTGAGAATATCGGCAAAATCATGCTTAAGGTGGCCCGCGCTGTCAAAGTTTTGCGGATCATAGTCAACCAGGATGGTGCCATTGCTGTCGACCAGCATCATATCGGCATGGCCCCAGCCTTTGGCGACCAGCTGGTCCCGCTGTTGGCCAATAATATCTTCTACAAAGGAGAAGTTCGCGAAATTCACCCAGACGCCAATCAGTTTGCCTTCCGTGTTATGCACGGGTGCCGAAAGCGTGATGCAGAGGCCGTCATTATTATAAACCTTCCCGACCAGTTCGACCCGACCTACGGGCTGGATGGCGGTACCCGTAAAGCCATCCTTTCCAACCAGAAATTTTTCCTCAATCGCATCCTTGAACCATTTTGCGTCTTTAAAATTTTCGCTGTAGAGAAATTTGGTTTCAACGGCTTTGCCATCCGGCCCTACCGTATTAACGCCGAGCACGCGGCCATCGGTGCCGACCAGCATGGTGATGGGGTAGAAGCCATAGGCCTTGACATAATTGTTCATCGCAATGATGAGCGGGTTTTCCTCCGAGGGCTTACCCCAATGGCTGCTGTCGTATGCGGCTGTGTTGAAGCCGAAAGCCTGGACGTCGCCATAGCGCTCAAACAGGTTGCGATCGATCAGCTCACCAATTGATACGGTGCTGTTGATGAGCTCTGCCTGCGCCATACTGCGAATTTCATCTTCTTTATCATGGAAGACGGCAAACAGAGCCAGTGTCGGCACGAGCGCGAAGCTGACGAACAAAACGACCAGCTTGGTGCGGACGGAAAGATTGTGCAGTAGGCTCATGAGAGGACTCCAGGGAGAAGTATTGAGAGTCTTGCTGTTCCGTGTGGCGATCAGGAAACAGGAGGGTAGACTTTTGACTGTCTGCAAAGCTAAACTTTGCATCCTAAAAATCGGTTAACGCGCAAATTTTGCCAACCCGGTTTTTATATTGTAGTAATGCCAATTCAATAACTTACCAGGAGTTGTTTCATGTCTGCCGCCTTCTTCGCCCCCCGTCTCAGCAAGGTCAAAGCATCGCCGACTTTCGCGATGATCAAGCTCGCCGCTGAACTGAAAGCGCAGGGCAAGGATGTGATCGGGCTGAGCGCCGGGGAGCCGGATTTCGATACGCCGGACCATATCAAGGCGGCGGCCAAGCTGGCGATTGACCAGGGCAAGACAAAATATACGCCGGTTGAGGGCACGCCCGAGCTGCGCAAGGCGATCTGCGACAAGTTCAAGCGCGAGAACGGGCTTGATTACAAGCCGTCGCAAGTCATGGCGTCCAATGGCGGCAAGCAGGTGCTGTATAACGCCTTTGTCGCGACGGTCGGCGTCGGCGACGAAGTTATTATTCCTGCGCCTTACTGGGTTTCCTATCCCGACATGGTGAATCTGGCGGAAGGTACGCCGGTTTTCGTGGCAACGAGCGCGGCGCGCGGGTTCAAAATGACACCCGCCGAGCTTGAAGCGGCGATTACGCCCAAGACCAAGTGGCTTATTCTCAACTCGCCGAGCAACCCGACGGGTGCGGCCTATACGGAAGCCGAGTTGCGAGCGCTGGCCGATGTGCTGCTGCGCCACCCGCAAGTCTGGGTGCTGGCCGACGATATTTATGAGCATCTCGTCTATGACAATTTCCAGTTCCGCACCATCGCGCAGGTGGAGCCGAAGCTGATCGACCGCACATTGACATTGAACGGCGTTTCCAAAGCCTTCAGCATGACCGGTTGGCGCATTGGCTTCTGCGGCGGGCCGGAGCAGCTCATCAAGCGCATGGGCGAAATTCAGGGCCATTCTACGAGCAACCCGTCTTCCATCAGCCAGGCGGCGGCGGTCGCAGCACTCAACGGACCGCGCGATTTCCTTGTCGATTGGCGCGCCAGCTTCAAGCAACGCCGCGATCTGGTGGTGAGCATGCTCAACCAGGCGGAAGGCATCAGCTGCCCGACGCCGGAGGGCGCGTTTTATGTCTATCCGAGCTGCGCAGGGCTAATCGGCCGTACCACGCCGGATGGCAAGGTGCTACAGACCGATGAGGACGTGGCCAAGTATCTGGTCGAGAGCGAAGGCGTCGCAGTGGTGTTCGGCGCGGCCTTCGGCATGAGCCCGGCCTTCCGTATTTCCTACGCCGCGGCGGAAAGCCAGTTGCGTGAAGCTTGCACGCGCATTCAGCGGGCCTGCGCGAAGCTGTCGAAAGCTGCTGCTGCATAGCTATGCGCGAGAAAACAATTCGCCAATCTGACCTGCGTGGTCGTACGTGGGATCCTGACTGCTTTAAATGGTGCAGATTTGAAAAGCTCGTTGTTGAAGGAGAAATCGTCACTTCGGATTTTATCGATTGTACATTTGAGCAAGTAGATTGGTATTGGGGTATATTCGCTCAAGTTAATTTTATTCAATGCTCCTTTGTTCATTGCACATTTCGCGGTACCTCATTTGTTCAAGCGCGTTTTGTTGAGTGCAAATTAGAGGACTGCATTTTTACGAAAGATAACCTCAATTCCGACTGTGATTTCTCGGATGCTAAAGCATATGGCTGTTTAGTGGATGGCGGAAGTGGCTTTTCCTGTCGCCAAATCAGCTAATTCTAGCTGTTATTTTCCTGGTGAATCGTGATGCGGCAGATACCGGTGCCGAGCATTGCCATGACGGGGAGCAAAAACCAGTTGCCCCAGAGTAGAGCAAAGGCAAACGCGCTGGTGCTCGCGGTGAAGAGCTCAATCTTCAGATAGCGGCTGCCATAGGGCACGCCGCAATAATTGCAACG
>JBDHTV010000087.1:0-7352 GCA_039808825.1 Bdellovibrionales bacterium
CTCGCCGCGCCGCCTTCCACCACCTTGATTGCGTCGCTGGCCGGAAACAGCTTGTGCAGCCCGCTCTTGGCCGCGACCAGCACCGGCAACCCGCAGGCGAGGCTCTCGACCATCGCCATGCTGCGAATCTCGACCTCCGACACCAGTGCCAGCATGTCGGCGCTGGCATAGAGCGTGGCGAGGTCGTTGGGCGCGATAAAACCGGGGACGGTGCAGTGCTGCGGCAACGCGGCGCGGATATCCGCCTCCGCCGGGCCAATGCCCGCCGTGACCAGGTGCAGCGGTAATCCGCGCGCCACCAGCGCCTGCAACGCTTCGAGCAGCGTGTAGATATTCTTGCCTTCGTCGAGCCGGCCGACAAACACCACAATCAGGCGGTCGGCGGGGATATTGTAACGCGCCTGGATAGCGGCGCGGTCGCACTGCCCCGGATGGAACATCGCCTTGTCCGTACCGAGTCGTAAATGCCGCACGCCATGCGGCCCGAGCACCTGCTCCGCCGTCATCCGGTCGCTGGGCCGTGTCGCCAGCACGAGATCGCAGCGATAAAGATGGCGCGCGCGTTGCGCCTCCATGCGCCTGCCCGCGCGTTCCGGTATGTCGAAACGCTCGAGCAGCAGACGGCTCAGCGCGCCGTGCCCGCACCGGTCTTGAATCGCCTTGCGCGTGAAAATCCGGGCATAGTTCGGCTGATCGGTGTGGAACGAATGGGTCAGGCCCTTGCCGAGCTTGCGGCAGACGCGCTCCGCCGTGCGCGTGAAGTTGAAATAGGCGTCGGTGGTGTGTACGACGTCGAAATCCCGGAGCGCCGCCGCGAGCGCCGGATGGTGCGGCGCGAGATCGGTATGGTCGGGCAAGTAGGGCAGGAATTTGAGGCGCGCGGTCGAAAAGACCTGCGGCAGCTGCTGCAGCGTGACCTGCGGCGTCAGCACCTCGGTCTGCGGCGGGCCGGAGAAGAACACCGTCAGCTCAAGCGGCAGATCGGCCTGGGTTGCGGCACGCGCCAGCCGTTCCCAGCCTTTGACATGGCCGCCCGACTGCGGGCTGCGAAGCAAATCGACCAGAGCGGCGACTTTCAATTTGCGCGGGTTTGACATAAGCTGGCTGAACGAAAGATGAAATCCTGAGTTTGTCTGCCTGTCATAACGCAGACGGGCGGCAGGGCCAAGCTTTCCTTGCCCTCCTGCGAAAGGCCGCTCCCGATGCCGCTTTGCCCGCTCCGCCGCTCCGCTCTCTTGCCCGGCTTGTTGCTGGCACTGTTTGCCGGCCCCGCCGCAACCGCCTTTGATAGCAGTGCGAACCCGATTGCGCTCGAAGAACCGATGCCGCATCGGTCCGACGCAAGTGATATCGTGACGGAAGCGACGCCGCGCGCCCAGCGCAGCGTCAACGACATTCTGCGCCGCCCGCTTGCCGACCCCTCCGTGCGCCCGTCGCTCGCGGTCGAGCCGTCGCCGGAACCGGTGCTTGATCCGGCCGCCTTGCCCATCGAATCTGCCGTTGATCCTGCCGCGACGGATATAAAGGTTCCGGACGCGGCGGCACCCGAAGCCAAACCGGCCGCCAATGCCGCTCCGGCTATCCACGGCGACATGCCGGTGCCGTCCGATCCGCCGCCCGCGATTCACCGGCTGGAAGTCGGCGGTATGGATACGTTGCCGCCGGTGACGCCGGAAGCGGCGGAAACCACGATGACCGCGCCGATCCCGCCTGAAGCCGTGTTGCCGGATGCCGCCCCGCCGGTGGCGCAGGGCAAAACCCCGATTCACCGTGTGACGGTTGAGGAACCGGCCACCGTGAGCAACAACGCGACGATGATGCGCGGCCCGGTCAATCTCGCGCCCGCGCCGGTGCCTGATGATCTCAAGCACTACCAGTTCCTGCCCTTGTTCGCCAAAACCGCCGCGCCGGACAGTTTGCCGCTGTTATGGCCCATCTTGAGCAGTCGGCCGCTTGCCGCCAACCATAGCCTGATCACCCGCGCGGTGATCGTCATTCATGACGCGACGCGCGATTCGGGCGATACGCTGCGCCAGGTCATGACCGTCGCCGGGCCCGGCGCGGTCGGCGTGCGCGCCAATACGCTGATACTGGCGCCGCTCTTCCCGATCAAATCCGATCGCGCCGCTTTCAAGCCGTTGCTGACCGACGCCATTCAGCATGTCGCGGCCTGGGACATTCAGGGTTGGTGGCGCGGCGACGATACCGTCGCGGCCGATAACCAGCAACGTGCCGTGAGCAGCATGGCGGCGCTCGATATGCTGCTCCTGGCGCTGGCCGATACCAAGCTCTATCCCGAGCTGCGCAGCATTGTCATCGCCGGTTATGGTCGCGGCGCCGATCTCGTCCAGCGCTATGCGCTCTATGGCCGCGCCCACGACATCATCGCCCAGCAGCATATCGGACTGCATTATCTTGCCGTCGATCCGCAAAGCTATGCTTATTTGACCGAGGCCCGGCCCGGCAAGCTCGCAGGCGTCTTCACGCCGCCCAAGGACAACAAGACCTGTCCCGGCTACCAGAACTATCCCTACGGCCTGGAAGCGCCGAACCCCTATGCCGGGCTGACGGCAGGCAATGTTGCGCGGCAGAATTATGTCGAGCGGCAAATGACCTATCTGGTCGGCGACAACGATACCGGCCCGGCCGCCGACCAGAATTGCGGCGCGGCGCTGCAGGGCAAGAGCGTCAAGGAGCGCGCGGTCAATTTCAACGCCTTCCTGAAGAGCAGTTTCGGCGAGACGCCGAAGCAGCAGCTCTTGGTCATGCCCGGCATGGGCGACGATCCGTTGGCTTTGCTGACCTCGAATTGCGGCGCGAGCCTGCTCTTCTCCGATGGCGAATGTCTGCGCGCGCAAAGCGGCGTCAAGAACTGACGCTAGCGCAGATAATCCTGCATCAGCTCGATCTGCGCCGTATCCATCAGCGCCGGGAAATGCCCGACGCCGGGCACGGTGACCAGCCGCGCGCGCGGCCCGCGCTCCGTCATCGTCTGCGCCGTCTCCGCCGTGAGCACGTCGGACAGCGCGCCGCGCAGCAGCAGCGTCGGGCATTGAATACGGTCATAATACGCCCAGAGATCGACATCGCCCTTGATGTTCGCGAAATTCTGCGCAATCGCCGGGTCGTAGCGCAGCCGGTAGCCGCCTTGCGCCAGCTTGTCGATGCTGTGCGCCGTCATCGCCTGGTAATCGGCGTCGGTGCAGGGGCCGGTATTGCGATAGATGGTGCGGATATATTGCGCCGCCGCGTCATAATCGGGGAGCGGCGGCACGGCGCTAATATAGGCGGCGATACGCGCCATCGCCGCCGCCGGAATGAACGGTCCGACATCGTTGAGCACGAGCCGGCGGATCGGGCTGTTGGGTTGCGCCGCGAGCAGGATGCCGATGAGCCCGCCCATCGAGGTGCCGACCCAGTCCACCTGCCGCGCACCGAGTCGCGCCAGCACGACCGTCATATCGGCGAGATATTGCGGGTAGGCGTAAAGCGTCGGGTCGCTGAGCCAGTCGCTTGCGCCGCGCCCCACCACGTCGATACAGATCACGCGATGATCGCGTTCCGCCAAAGCCGCCGCGAGCCGGTCGAAATCGCGCGCATTGCGCGTGAGCCCGTGCACGCAGACCACGGTGCGCGTGGCATGGCGCTTGCCCCAGACATAATAGGCGATTTTGTGAAAACCGCGGGCCGTGAGGCCATAGACGAATTTTTGCTGCATCGCGGCAGCATAAGACAGAAAGCCGTGCCGTTAAATCTTTTTGAGCAACCGCGGCGCTATGCTGCGTTATAGGCTTGTCGGTCTGCGATCCGGCAGGCAAGATGAAATGCCTTGCTCGCCGGTGTCATATGTCCAAGCCCGCTGCCCACAATCCTTCGCGCCGCCGCCATCTGTTGCTGACGTTCGGTATTGTGCTCGGTGTCGCCGCCGGTGCAGCGGCCTATGCTGCGTGGCGCTGGCGCGCTTCCTTGCCGGAAACCAGCGGCGCTTTTGCCCTGACGGGGCTGCAGGCGCCGGTCGAGGTTTACCGCGACCCGCATGGCGTGCCCGCGATTTTCGCGGCCAATCGCGCCGATGCGCTCCATGCCCTGGGTTGGTTGCACGCCTCCGAGCGCTTTTTCAGCATGGAAATGAACCGGCGCGCCGGGCAGGGGCGGCTCGCGGAAACGGTCGGCATCGATAGGCTGGCGCTCGATAAATATCTGCGCACACTCGACCTCTATAATCTGACCAAGAAGAGCTATGCCCATTACCGGCCCGAGCATAAGGCGCTGATCGAAGCCTATACCCAGGGCGTCAATGACTGGCTCGCGACCCACCGCGGCAAGCTGCCGCTTGAATTCACGCTGCTCGGCATTGAGCCCGAGCCCTGGCGGGCCGAGGATAGTCTGGTCTGGGGCAAGCTGATGGGGCTGCGGCTGAGCCAGAACAGCGCGGATGAATTGCTGCGCGGCGCGCTCCGCGCCAAATTTCCGCCCGACATGGTCGAACGGCTCTATCCGTCTTATCCCGGCGCGGCCCCGGTTACGACTAATCCGCCGGCCTTGATGCGCAAGGCCGAGACGGCGCCGGTCACACTGCCTGCCATTCCGGCTCCGGCTCTGGCGCGGACCATGCAGGCGCTTGCCGCCGACTGGCCGTTCCGCACGCCCGGCGCGTCGAATGAATGGGTCGTAAGCGGCCAGCGTAGCGCCACCGGCAAGCCCATATTGGCGAACGATCCGCATCTCGGGCTTGAAGCGCCGATCATGTGGTATCTCGCGCGTATCGTGCTGCCCGATGAAGAGTTGAAGGGCGCAACCGTGCCGGGTCTGCCCGTCATGCTGCTCGGGCAGAATAGCAGCATCGCCTGGGGCTTCACCACGACGAACAGCGACGTACAGGATCTTTTCATCGAAACCATCGATCCCAAAGACCCGACACGTTATCTGACGCCTGACGGCAGCGCGCCGTTCACGACGCGGCAGGAGATCATCAAGGTCAAGGGTGACAAGCCGGTGACGCTGACGGTACGTACCACGCGCCACGGGCCGGTGATTTCCGACGCCAGCGACAAGCCGGAGCCCGCACTGCCAGACGACAAGCATGTGCTGGCTTTGGCCTTCACCGGCCTGAGCGACGACGACCAGACGCCCGCCGCGCTGCTCGACCTGAATGTCGCGCATGATTGGGATGGTTTCAAAACCGCGCTGCAGCAATATCAGGTGCCGCCGCAGAACGTCGTCTATGCCGACAAGGCGGGCAATATCGGCTTCATCAATCCAGCACTGGTGCCGGTACGTAAGGCGGGCGACGGCCGCTATCCGGTGGATGGTGCGAGCGGTGCCTATGACTGGCGTGGCATGGTGCCTTTCACGGCACTGCCGCAGATCTATAATCCGCCGGGCGGCGTCATCCTGAACGGCAACAACGCCGTGGTCGGCCCCGGCGCGCAATACTGGTTTGGCCGCGATTGGGATACGCCCTACCGCGCTCAGCGCATCGAAACTTTGCTGCAAGCCGGCCCGCAACTAAGCCTCGCCGACCATAGCGCCATTCAGGGCGATATTCTGTCGCCTGCCGCGCAACAGCTGTTGCCCACGCTGCTGGCGCGGCTCCAGCCCGCTGTGGCCGACGCGGCCGATACCGCCCTTATCCGGCTGCTGCAGGGCTGGGATTATCGGATGCAGGCCGATAGCGCCGCGCCGCTGATTTTCGAATGGTGGCTGATCCGGCTGTATGACGCGCTGCTGCGTGAACCCTTCGGCAAAGACTTGCCGGTGGACCGCACGCCGAACGCGCTGGCGATCCAGCAATTGCTCGAACGGCCGCAAGGCTGGTGCGATAAAATCTTGCGTCCGGCGAGTGCCGATTGCGCACCGCAGATCGCGAGCAGCTTCGCGCGCATGCGCAGTGAGCTGACTGCGCGTTATGGAGCGGATCCCGCGCGCTGGCGCTGGGGCGACGAGCACTATGCCCCGCTCGCGAACAAGGTGTTCGACCATCTGCCCGGCTATACGCGCTTCTTCAGCCTGCGGCATAGCAGCGACGGCGGCTTCTATACCGTCAATCGCGGCGGCAATTTCGATGAAAGTGCCACCGAGCATCCGCTGATCAAGACGCATGGCGGCGGCTATCGCGCGGTATATGATCTGGCCGACCCGGCACAATCGCGCTTCATGATCGCGACCGGCGAGGCCGGACACCCGCTTGCGTCGCATTATGCCGACCTGTTGCCGCTCTGGCGCGCCAATCAGAGCATCACCTTGACGGGCACGGCGCAGGCGCTGGCTGCGCAAGGTGCGCCGAAGCTGCTTTTCACCCCGGCGCGCTAATCCCCAACGGAGCATGACGATGACGGATAACGGCTGGTACGGTACGCTCGGCCTCTGCGTGCTGCTTTGGGGCTTGATGACGTTTTTGCCCAAGCTCGCGGTCGCGAAGCTATCACCCGCGAGCTGTATTGTTTATGAAATCGCGGGCGGCCTGACCGTGGCGCTGATCGTGCTGTTGTGGCCCGGCACGAAGCTGGAATTTGAACCGCGCGGCGCCTTGCTGTCCTATACCGTCGGCATCTGCGGCTTTCTCGGCACGCTGGCTTATTTCTTCGCTGTGACGCGTGGGCCGGTGTCGCTGGCCGCGCCGCTCTCGGCGCTCTACCCGATCGTTGCGGTTCTGCTGGGTGTGTTTCTGCTCAAGGAACAGCTGTCGCCGCAGCAAATGCTCGGCGCGGCGCTCGCACTCGTCAGCATCGTCCTGATGGCGCGTTGAGATAAGCCATTGAGCGCCCGCGAGCTTATGCGAGCTTATGCGAGTGTAGGCATGGCGGCGGAGCCGCCGCCCGCCGTTGCGGGCAAAACTAAAGATGCCGATACTGCTTGCGAAAATAGAGCAAGCCGGCGGCATGCGGATTGTGTCCGATATTCGTGACCTCGCCGACGATGATGGCGTGGTCGCCGCCCGGATGCACCGCGTGCTGTTTGCAGACCAGCCAGCCGACGCAACCCGCGAGGAGTGGCGGCAGCGGCGGTTGCCCGTCCTGCAACTGGGCGATGCCGCTCCAGTCGCCGGCCGTCGGCCCGGCGAAGTGGCGTGACAGGCTTTCCTGCCCGGCGGCGAGGATATTGATGGCAAAACTGCGCGCCGCGATGAAATCGGGATAAACCCGCGTCCGGTCGCTGAGGCAGAACAAAATCAGCGGCGGCTGGAGCGAGACGGACGTGAAGGAGTTGATGGTGATACCGACCGGCGCACCGGTGGCATTGCGGCAGGTCGCGGTAGCAACCCCCGTGGCGAAACTCCCCAGTGTGGCGCGGAAGATAGTCTGATCGAAATGCGACGTAATGTTCATGCCACTGGTGTGCCAGCCCGTCGC
>JBDHTV010000088.1:0-7298 GCA_039808825.1 Bdellovibrionales bacterium
TGGCGCGCCCGAAGAGATTCGAACTCCTGACCCTCAGATTCGTAGTCTGATGCTCTATCCAGCTGAGCTACGGGCGCGCGGCTTGACGCAGAAACACAATAAATGCTTGGATTCATTGTGGAAGGCGCGCACCATAGCGAAAAGCCTTGCAGGGTGCAAGCATTCTGCAGCAGATTTTTTATTTCACGGCCCGGCAGGGCCTTCGACAAGAAATCGCTCCGAAAAGCGGTTCACGTTAAGAGGTTAATATGACGCCGGTTTTAAGCATCGTCATCCCCGTCCTCAATGAGAGCGGCAATATCCAGCCGTTATTGCGCGAGATCGGCGCCGCGCTCGATAAAGAACCACAGATTGGCGGCGCCTATGAGGTCGTCTTTGTCGATGATGGCAGCAACGACAGTACGACCGGCGAGATTGCCGAAGCGATGCAGACCAACCCGCGCGTGCGCATGTTGCGCCATGCCGGGCGCCTCGGTACCAGCACGGCATTCCGCCATGGCGTCATGGCGGCCCGTGCCGACTGGATCATGACCTGCGATGGCGACGGCCAGAACGACCCCGCCGATATGCCGCGTCTGTTGGCGCTGGCCTGGGCCCGCAACCGCGCGGACAAAATCATCGTCTGCGGCGTGCGCATCAACCGGCAGGATACTTGGCAAAAACGGCTGGCGAGCCGTAGCGCCAACCGCATTCGTCGCTGGATGCTGCGCGACGGCGCGCCCGATACCGGCTGCGCCCTCAAGCTGTTCCGGCGCGATGGCTACCTCGCCATTCCCTTCTTCACCAGCCTGCACCGCTTCATGCCCGCCATGTTCAGCGCCTATGGCCACGAGGTGATTCACACCCCCATCAACGACCGTCCCCGGCTCCACGGCGTCTCGAAATCCGACATCATGGGCCGGGCGCTCCGGGGCTTTTATGACCTGTTCGGCGTCAAATGGTTAATGATGCGCAGCCCGCAGGTCCAGAGCTTTACCGAATATCGCCCGGCCGAGGTGGTGGAGTTAGCCCCGACGGGCAGCTAGCCGTCTTTTCGGTTGACTTTCACGCATGGATTCGGGATAAACCCGCTTCCCGACGCACGGGCCGGTTTGGCCTGCCCGGAATATACTGGAAATACAGGAATTTGGCCGCGACTCCGGTCGCGCCTTGGCAATGAAGGAAGAGCAAAATGTTCGCGGTCGTTAAGACGGGTGGCAAGCAATACAAGGTCGCGCAAGGCGACGTCGTGCAGGTTGAGAAGCTGGAAGGCGATATTGGCGCCAAGGTGCAGCTCAACGAAGTGCTGCTCGTCAACAACAACGGCACGGCCAAGATCGGCACCCCGTTTATCGCCGGTGCGAAGATCGAAGCCGAGATCGTGAGCCAGGAACGCGGCGGCAAGATCATCGTCTTCAAGAAGAAGCGTCGTCAGAATTATCGCCGCAAG
The DNA here is from genome assembly GCA_039808825.1 of Bdellovibrionales bacterium. Classification (GTDB taxonomy): domain Bacteria; phylum Pseudomonadota; class Alphaproteobacteria; order UBA9219; family RFNS01; genus JAGOHT01. Next base: position 1,430 of record JBDHTV010000088.1, read on the forward strand.
AAGCAGCACCGTCAGGATTACACCATTCTGCGCATCACCGCGATTGCGGCCTGAGCGTAGCGAAAGAGGAGTTTTAACATGGCACACAAAAAAGCAGGCGGTAGCTCCCGTAACGGTCGCGACTCCGCCGGTCAACGCCTCGGCGTCAAGCTGTTTGGTGGTCAGGAAGCCAAGGGTGGCTCGATCATCGTGCGGCAGCGCGGCACCAAGTTTTATCCCGGCGACAATGTCGGTATCGGCAAGGATCACACCCTGTTCGCCGAAATCGCCGGTCGCGTGAAATTCCGCACCACGGCTGCGGGCAAGACTTTCGTTTCCATCGAAGCTGAACCAGCACCAGCCGCCAGCTAACTGCGGCGATCGCGTGCTTTGGCATGAACGGGGATCGCCACAGGCGGTCCCCGTTTTTGTTTGTTTGGTTGATGGAAGAATGATTGGATTAGGGCAATGAAGTTTCTGGATCAAGCGCGTATTCATGTGGCGAGCGGGCATGGCGGCCCCGGCGCGATCGCGTTCCGCCGTGAGAAATTCATCGATCATGGCGGTCCCTGGGGCGGCAATGGCGGCCGCGGCGGCGATGTGATTGTCGAAGCCTGCGCCGGGCTCAACACCCTGATTGATTTCCGCTTCCAGCAGCATTTCATCGCCCAGAACGGGCGGCAAGGCATGGGCGCGAACCGCACCGGCGCCGATGGCAAGGATATCGTATTGCGTGTGCCCGCCGGAACGCAGGTGCTGGCGGAAGACAACGAGACGATTCTCGCCGACATGACCGAGGTCGGCCAGCGCATCGTGCTGTTCAAAGGCGGCGACGGCGGCTTCGGCAATGCCTATTACAAAAGCTCGACCAACCAGGCGCCGCGCAAGGCGCATCCCGGCTGGCCCGGCGTCGAATGCGACATCTGGCTGCGGCTCAAACTGATCGCGGATGCCGGACTCGTCGGCCTGCCTAACGCAGGCAAATCGACCTTCCTGGCTGCGACCACCGCGGCGCGCCCCAAAATCGCCGACTATCCCTTCACCACGCTGGCTCCCAATCTTGGTGTCGTGCGCTTCGGCACGAACAAGGAGCCGGTCGAGTTCGTCATGGCGGATATTCCCGGCTTGATCGAAGGCGCGCATATGGGTCAGGGTCTCGGCGACCGTTTTCTCGGCCATGTCGAGCGCACGCGCGTGCTGCTGCATTTGATCGACGCCACCGCCGACGATGTCGGCGCGAGCTACAAGACGATTCGCGGCGAGCTCAAGGCTTACGGTAACGGCTTGACCCGCAAACCCGAGATCATCGCGCTCAATAAATGCGACGCGCTTACGCCCGCCGAAATCAAGGCCAAGCTCAAGCAAATGGCGAAAGTGACCAAAAAGCCGGTGCTGGCCATCTCGGCTGTCGCCCACACCAATCTCGACGACCTGCTGCAGCAACTCTGGGGGAAAATTAAAACAAAACCAAAGCCATGACGTCCATTTTTCAGGCTTTGATTTCACTTTTCCCTAACCCCGTTGCACTAGGATTCAGGACGTCATGAACATAAACGACAGCACTACCTCTGCCTTGCTGCGGCAAGCCGATAGCATTGTTATCAAAGTCGGCACCGCATTGGTGTTTGACGAAGCCACGCGCCAGCCGCGCACGGGGTGGATGGCCGGACTCGCCAGCGACGTCATGGCGCTACGCCAGGCGGGCAAGGACGTGACCATCGTCAGCTCCGGCGCGATCGCGCTGGGCCGGATGAAACTCGGCGAGACTAAGCCCAAGGCGGAGATGTCCGTCGCCGAAAAACAGGCCATGGCCGCCGTCGGTCAGCAGGAATTGATGCGGCTCTGGGATGAAGCCTTCAAACCGCATGGCGTCGCCGCGGCGCAACTGCTGCTGACCAAGAACGATTTCAAGAACGGCCGGATCGCCGACATCCGCAAACAGTTCCGCGATTACGGCCGCAAAATCCTGCCGCGCCTGTTCCCGGAAGAGGAAAGCCCCAAAGCGAACATCAAGCATACGATCAGCGCATTGCATGGCCGCAAGACAATCGCCATCGTCAACGAAAACGACGCAACCGCGACCGATGAAATCAAGTTCGGCGACAATGACCGGCTCGGCGCCCTCGTCGCCAAGCTCGTCAAGGCGCAGGCTTATGTCATCCTCTCCGATATCAACGGCCTCTACACCGCCAATCCGCAGAAAGACCCGGCGGCCAAACATATCCCGGTCGTCGCCGTGATCGACGACAAGATTCGCGCGATGGCGACCGGTCCGGTTTCGGCGGGCAGCAGCGGCGGCATGATCAGCAAGGTGCAGGCCGCCGAGATTGCGGCAAAAGCCGGGTGTGCAACGGTGATCTGCCTCGGCAATCCGCGCGATGCCGCAGGCTTGCCGCAAACGCCCCTCGCCGCCCTGCAGGCCGGGGGGCAGAACACCATGTTCATGCCCGTGCAGAGCGCGCGCCCCGCGCCGCGCCGGAGCGCCGCCGCCGTCCGGCAAGCGCGCCTGTAACCCTGGCCAGCGCGCCCGATAAGGCTTGACGGCGAAGGCCGGAAGCACAACACTCGGGCGGCTTCCATGTCTTGATAGGATGATTGAATGGCCAGCAAGAAAGTTTATGCCGATGCCACCGCCGCGCTCGCAGGCCTGTTGCGCGACGGCATGACGATTGCGTCCGGCGGTTTCGGCCTCTGCGGTATCCCCGAGCATCTGATCGAGGCGATCAAGCAGTCGGGCGTCAAGGACCTGACCTTCGTCAGCAATAATTGCGGGGTCGATGGTTTTGGCCTCGGCAAACTGCTCGAAGGCGGCCAGATCCGCAAAATGATCTCCTCTTATGTCGGCGAGAACAAACTGTTCGCGGAACTGTTCCTCTCCGGCAAGCTGGAGCTGGAATTCAATCCGCAGGGCACGCTCGCCGAACGGCTGCGCGCCGGCGGCTCGGGCATTGCCGGATTCTATACCAAGACCGGTGTCGGCACCATCGCCGCCGAAGGCAAGGAAGTGAAAGAATTCGACGGCGAGCTTTATGTGCTTGAGCGCGGCATCGTCTGCGACCTCGCCATCGTCAAGGCGCAGGTCGGCGATCATGAAGGCAACCTCGTCTACCGCAAGGCCGCGCGGAACTTCAATCCGCTCGCCGCGATGTCGGGCCGCATCACGATCGCCGAGGTCGAGCAGCTCGTGCCGATCGGCGAACTCGATCCGGATGCCGTGCATACGCCGGGCATTTTCGTGCAGCGCATTCTGCAAGGCGCGCACTTTGAGAAGCGCATTGAACAGCGCACCACCCGCAAATCATAAAACAGCAGCAGTGGGAACGATGCTACGCTTATCTCTTTTATTGTTGCTGTGCGCGCTACTTGGCATCGCGCAGCCTAGCCATGCGGAACTTGATAACAATCTCCTCGATCGTTTGACCGATGTCAGCCGTTCGGCTGTCCGCGTGCAGGCTTGGAGTGAAATGAAAACGCTGAGCGACGACGAAAAGCGAGATCTTGCATTGGGCTTGATCGCCAAGCTGGCATCCCAAGACCATTTTGTCCGGCAAAATAGCTTACAGGCGCTTGGCATGATGAATCTTGTCGATGACAATATTATCAATGCATTATACAAAGCGACACGCGATGCTGATCCTGGCGTAAGCCGCGCGGCTTCCGTGGCCTTAGCCGTGCTCGGGCAGCCTGGCGAGATCGTCATCAAAGCTCTGGCGAGTGAACTGGAACCGGGGAAGCAACCGGAAGACCTAAAACGCTATAGGGCCGCCGCCGACCTTAAACTCATCGCGATGAGTCCGCGCCATATCTCGATCAAGGAAGCAATTCCGGCGCTCATGGCGGCGTTAAGCGGCGATCCTGCACCAATCGTGCGATCACAGGCTGCCGCGACACTTGGCTTCGCCGCAGCTAAGGAGGCGCTACCCACGCTGGAGGCGGCAGCCAAGGACAATGATACGAATGTCCGGCATTTGTCGGAGTGGGCCATCGCCCAGATTCAAAAGAGTAAGAATTAACTCGTTGAGGAGTGTCCCATGCCCTGGACTCGTGAAGAAATCGCCGCCCGCGCCGCCCATGAATTGCAGGACGGGTTTTATGTCAACCTCGGCATCGGCATTCCCACACTCGTCGCGAACTACATTCCCTCCGGGATGCATATTGTGCTGCACAGCGAGAACGGCATGCTTGGCGTTGGTCCCTTCCCGCTTGAGAGCGAGGTCGATGCCGATATCATCAATGCCGGCAAGCAAACCGTCACCGAACTCGACTATACGAGCTATTTCGACAGCGCGGCCTCTTTCGCCATGATCCGCGGCGGCCATATCGATCTGACAATTCTCGGTGCGATGCAGGTGGCGGAGAATGGCGATCTCGCCAACTGGATGATTCCGGGCAAGCTGGTCAAGGGCATGGGCGGCGCGATGGATCTCGTCGCCGGCGTTAAGCGCGTCGTCGTTGTCATGGAACATAATGCCAAGGACGGTGAAGCCAAACTGGTCAAGCGTTGTTCGCTGCCCCTCACCGGCACCGGTGTGGTCGACAAGATTATCACCGATCTGGCGGAATTCGAGCTGCGCCCCAACGGCCTGGAGCTCATCGCGCTCGCGCCGGGCGTCACGGTCGATGAAGTCAAAGCCAAGACCGAGGCCGCCTTCAACGTGGCGGCCAATCTGGCGGCCTAGAACAACGGATGCGGTTATGGCAGGCGCGGTTCGATGAAAGCAGTCGCCGTCGCTTTGCTCACAGGCGTGCGCTTCGCCGCTATGTCGAGCGGACGCGTCTGCAACTGACCGTCCTCAGTCCTGACAATCGCAATCGCCTGCAGCAGCTCCGCCGCTGGCATGGGCCGCCCCAACCCGTAACCCTGGCCGAAATCGACACCGATCCCATGCAGCAGCCGCAGCTGCGGCTCGCCGGTCACGCCTTCCGCGACCACGCTCTTGCCACGCGCATGCGCGAGTGCAACGATATGTTGCACCGGCTGGAAATTCTGCCGGGCCGCGGCTTTTACTATCAAACTCTTGTCGATCTTGATGCCGTCGATATGCCCTTCATAAGCCAGCAGACGTCCGGTCGAATTATGCCCTTGCGGGAAATCATCGAGCACGATGCCAAAACCAGTCTTGCGTAAAGCCGCGAGATTCTGGGCAAAGGCAATCGTGTCTTTGCCGGTCGCGGTTTCGGTGACTTCAATCGCAACTTTGACGCCATGTCGCGGCAAAGCACTGGCAGCATTACGAATGATGGGCGTGAAATCGGCTTGCGACAGGCTGTAACCCGATAAATTGATATGCAAATCAAGCGGCTTGTCGGCAGCCGGCAAAAGTTGCGCAAGCCTCTGCGCAACGGCCAGACCGCGCTGCAGCACGTTTTCGTCGAAAACGGCAATCAGCCCCTTGCCTTCCAGCTTATTGATAAAGCTTTGCGTATCGCGCTCGGCAGGGTCCGTACTGCGATAAAGCAGCTCATAGCCCGTCACCCGCCCATTATCGGTCCGGCAAATCGGCTGCAAATGCAACTGCATCGGGTCGGCTTGCGCTGGACGCAATAAACAAGCGGGGTCGCTCACAATCTATCCTGCAACTTATTCGCATTTTAACTTAAAGAAACTTTGTGAAATTTTTGTATGCGCCGCAACAACAAACAATTCTTGCATGACTATGACATACATTTTTATTTAAAGATTTGCATAAATATGGTAATTTTCACTGCAATATCAAGAATACTGGCGGCATGAACGCTTGATTTTCTGCTGCTTGACAACGCGAATCGACGCACCAAACGGGGGAAATTATGCGGTTTCTTGGTCTTGGCTGTCTTGCGCTCCTGGCCTGTCTTTTCCTCCCGCTGAGCGCCCAGGCGGCTTCATATCCCCCCGATCTTGTCTGTTATA
>JBDHTV010000089.1:0-7252 GCA_039808825.1 Bdellovibrionales bacterium
CTGCGCGGCCGCGGCGGCGCCGGGTTTTCGACCGGCATGAAATGGTCCTTCATGCCGAAGGAATCCAAAGACGGCCGTCCAAGCTATCTCGTCGTCAATGCCGACGAGTCCGAGCCGGGCACTTGCAAAGACCGCGATATTCTGCGCTTCGATCCGCACCGGCTGCTTGAAGGTATCCTCGTTGCCGGTTTCGCCATCGGTGCGCATACGTCTTATATTTATATCCGCGGCGAGTTTTACAACGAAGCCTCTAACGTGCAGCGCGCGATTGACGAAGCCTATGCCGCCGGACTGCTTGGCAAGAATGCCGCCGGTTCCGGCTGGGATATGGATGTTTATCTGCACCGCGGCGCCGGCGCCTATATTTGCGGTGAGGAATCCGCATTGCTTGAAAGCATCGAGGGCAAGAAGGGCCAGCCGCGCAATAAGCCGCCGTTCCCGGCGGGTGCGGGCCTTTATGCCTGCCCGACCACGGTCAATAATGTCGAAACCATTGCCGTCGCGCCGGAAATTCTGCGGCGCGGTTCGGCCTGGTTCGCGGGCATCGGGCGGCAGAATAATACGGGCACCAAGATTTTCTGCATCTCCGGCCATGTCAATCAGCCCTGCAATGTCGAAGAGGCGATGGGCATCCCGATGAAGGAACTCATCGAACAACATGCGGGCGGCGTGCGCGGCGGATGGGACAATCTGCTGGCCGTGATTCCCGGCGGTTCCTCGACCCCGCTGCTGCCGCGCGAGATTTGCGACACGGTGCTGATGGATTTCGACAGCCTCAAGGCGCAGAAAACCGGACTCGGCACCGCCGGGCTGATCGTGATGGATAAATCGACCGACCTCATCTATGCCATCGCGCGTCTGAGCCATTTCTACATGCATGAGAGCTGCGGCCAGTGCACGCCGTGCCGCGAAGGTACCGGCTGGCTGTGGCGCGTCATGCAGCGCATGGTCAAGGGCAATGCGACGCTGGATGAGATCGACAGTCTGATCGAGGTGACGAAGGAAATCGAAGGCAATACTATCTGTGCGCATGGCGATGCGTCGGGTTGGCCGATCCAGGGGCTGGTACGGCATTTCCGGCCGGTGATGGAAGCGCGGATCAACGAGTATCGCAAGCAGGCGAAGGCGGCATGACCGGGCAGGCAGCATATACGTCCCCCTCCGTTGAGAGCGGCTACAGCAGGCTGGAGCCGCGCTTGCCGCTCACGCCGTTGCAGACGGCGCAGGTGCGCGCGCTCAATGCCGCTGCAGCGGAGATGGCGGGCGTGACGGTGCAGACATTGCCGGTCGTGGCGCTGCAATCAGGGATGCGGCACGACGACCCGTTCAAGTTCGCCGTGCTGCCGCCGCAACGGCCGTTCCGTCTGGCCAGCAATGATTTGCCGGTGGTGCTCAGCTGCCTGGCGCGCGAAATGGGAATTACGGCCGCCTACCGGCGGCACAGTCAAACTGCTTTACCGGGTTGAATTATGCCTAAACTGACCATCAATGGTATCGAGATCGAAGTCGCGCCGGGCACCAGCGTGCTGCAGGCCTGCGAGCAACTCGGAATCGAAGTGCCGCGCTTCTGCTACCACGATAAGCTCAGCGTGCCTGCCAATTGCCGCATGTGCCTCGTTGAAGTGGAAAAGACACCGAAACCACAGGCGAGCTGCGCCTTGCCGTGCGGTGAAGGCATGGTGGTGCGGACGGAAAGCGACGTGGTCAAGAAGGCGCGCAAGAGCGTGATGGAGCTGCTCCTTATCAATCATCCGCTCGATTGTCCGATCTGCGACCAGGGCGGGGAATGCGATTTGCAGGACCAGGCCGTCGCTTATGGTGCCGATCGCGGCAAATATCAGGAAGAGCGCCGCGCGGTCGAGGACAAGGAACTGGGGCCGCTGGTCAAAACGGTGATGACACGCTGTATCCAATGCACGCGCTGCATTCGCTTCACCGACGAGATTTGCGGCACGCCGGTCCTCGGCGGCATGAACCGCAGCGAGCATCTTGAAATCGGCACTTATGTGCAGCAGGCGATAACATCCGAGCTTTCCGGCAATCTGATCGATGTCTGTCCGGTCGGCGCGCTGACCAACAAGCCATATGCTTTTGCGGCGCGGCCGTGGGAGCTGCAAAAGACCGAGAGCATCGATGTAATGGATGCCATCGGCAGCAATATCCGCATCGATACGCGCGGCAATGCCGTGATGCGCGTGCTGCCGCGGCTCAACGAGGCTGTCAACGAGGAATGGATCAATGACCGGTCGCGTTTTGCCTGCGACGGGCTGGCGCGCAAGCGGCTTGATCGGCCCTATGTACGACGCGACGGCAAGCTGCAACCGGCGACGTGGGAAGAGGCCTTCGCCGCCATCGCGGCGCGGCTCAACGGACTGCAGGGTGGCAAGATCGCGGCGCTGGCGGGCGACCTCGCCGATTGCGACAGCATGTATGCGCTCAAGGATCTGATGCAGGGGTTGGGCTCGCCCAACCTGGATTGCCGTCAGGACGGTGCGGTCTATGATGTTAGCCAGCGTGCCGGTTATATCATGAATAGCGGCATCGCCGGGATCGAGCAGGCGGATTGCATTCTGCTCATCGGCACCAATCCGCGCCATGAAGGTACCATCGTTAATGCCCGAATTCGCAAGCGCTGGCTGCAAGGCGGCTTGCGTGTCGGTCTGATCGGGCAGGATGCCGATTTGTCCTATCCGCACCGCCATCTCGGTACCGGCGTCACGGCACTCAATGAATTGCTTGCCGGACAGGGCGCGTTTGCTGATCTGCTCAGTAAGGCCAAGAAGCCGTTGATGATCGTCGGCGCCGGGCTGCTGGCGCGGGCCGATGGCGCGGCGCTGCAACAGCTCACGCGTGCGGTCGCCGAGAAATACAATATGATCCAGCCGGACTGGAACGGTTACAACGTGCTGCAGAACGCGGCGTCGCGCGTGGGTGGGCTCGATATGGGCTTTCTGCCGCAGACGGGCGGGATTGGCACGCGCGATATCCTCGCCGGCGCGGCCTCCGGGGCGATCACGGCACTCTACCTGCTCGGCGCGGACGAGATCGATACGACACAGCTCGGCAACACGTTCGTGATCTATCAGGGCCATCATGGCGATCGCGGTGCGCATCGCGCCGATGTCATCCTGCCCGGTGCGGCCTATACCGAAAAGACCGCGCTCTATGTGAATACGGAAGGCCGCCCGCAACTGGCGCGGCAGGCCGCGTTCCCGCCCGGCGAAGCACGCGAAGATTGGAAGATCGTGCGCGCGCTCGCTGCGGCGCTCGGCGTCAATCTTGCCTATGACAGTCATGCCGAGTTGCAGGCGCGGATGGTCGGCAGCGTCGGCGCATGGAAGCGGCTCGGCGAAGTGCAGCCCACTGCCTGGGCGCCGTTCGGCGCGCAGGGCGCGGTGCAAAATACGCCTTTTGGCCTCCCGATCGACAATTTCTATCTGACCAACGCAATCTGCCGTGCCTCGCCGACCATGGCGCAGTGCGTGGCGGAGCTGATGCCGCAGCAGACCCCTGTGGCGGCGGAGTGATGAACGATGTTTGAGACGATTGCCAATTTGTGGAACGCGTTGCCCAACTGGCTCACGATACTCATTTGTATCGTGGCGGTAGTCGGCGGTGTGCTGTTCGGCGTAGCCTATCTCACTTATGCCGAACGCAAGGTGTTGGCGGCAATGCAGCTGCGCCGGGGGCCGAATGTCGTGGGGCCGTTCGGGCTATTGCAGCCGGTGGCGGACGGGCTCAAGCTGCTCGGCAAGGAAACGATTATTCCGTCCGGCGCGAACCCCGTTTTGTTCATCGGTGCGCCGGTCTTGACTTTCTTCCTCGCGCTCGCGGCGTGGGCGGTCGTGCCGTTCAGCTCCGGTCTGGTATTGGCCGACCTCAATGTCGGCATGTTGTATCTGCTGGCCATTTCCTCGCTCGGGGTTTACGGCATCATCATCGCGGGTTGGGCTTCCAACTCCAAATATTCTTTCCTCGGCGGCTTGCGGTCGGCAGCGCAGATGGTTTCTTACGAGGTCTCCATCGGCCTTGTCATCATCACAGTGCTGCTGTGCGTCGGCTCGCTCAATATGAGCAAGATCGTGCTGGCGCAGCAGGGTAGCACCATGTTTTCGTGGTTCTTGTTCAAGCCGCTGCTGTTCCCGATGGCGGTGGTGTTCTTCATTTCAGCGCTGGCGGAAACCAACCGGCACCCGTTCGATTTGCCGGAAGGCGAGTCCGAACTCGTCGGCGGGTTTAATACCGAATATTCGTCGATGAGCTTCGCGCTCTTCTTCCTCGGCGAATATGCCAACATGATTTTGTTGAGTGGTACGACTTCCATTTTGTTTCTCGGCGGGTGGTTGCCACCCTTCGCGTTCCTTGATTTCGGCGCGTTCAATTTCATCTGGTTCATCCTCAAGATTTGCGCCGTGCTGTTTCTGTTCCTGTGGGTGCGCGCCGCGCTGCCCCGCTATCGTTATGACCAGTTGATGCGGATTGGCTGGAAGTGTTTCCTGCCGCTCTCGCTGGTGTGGATTGTCGTGGTGTCGGGCTACCTGCTGTATAGTGGGCAGGCGCCAGGCATGCTGAAGGGAGGCTAGAATGGATTCTGCCGTTCCCACACGCCTGCGTCATTTCGGGATCGCCTTGTGGATGGTGTCAGCACCTGCCAATGCGCAGGATGCAGCGCCTGCTGAGGTAAAGACCCTGCCGGACATGCTGACGCAGACACGCACGGTCTGGCAAAAAGGGCTGCAGACAACGGCGGCCGAAATTCTGCGTACACATGATAAGGTGCAATCCTGTGGAACGGCAGCGGATTGCAAGCTTGTGCAACAGCAATGCCAAACCAGTCTGCAGTCTTTGAGCGGTTCGGCTGCGGCCTTGCAACGCGCGGGCGAAGTTTATGGCGGTGTCCGCTGGTTGATGAATGACGAAATGCGTCAGTTCTATGGCGCCAACCAGCAGATGGTCGCTGATACAATCGGCGTGCTCCGGCGCGTGCAGGAAAAGACCGGTGGGCTGCCATGCCAGAAATTGCAGCCGGGAGGATGAAATGGGCATTTTGCAAGGTACCAAAGGGCTGTTTTTGTGGGAAATCGCGCAGGGGCTGGGGCTGACCTTCAGCTACCTGTTCAAGAAGCGCGTGACCATCAACTACCCCTATGAAAAGGGGCCGCTCAGCTCGCGTTTTCGCGGCGAACATGCGCTGCGCCGCTACCCGAACGGCGAGGAACGCTGCATCGCCTGCAAGCTATGCGAAGCGGTGTGCCCGGCGCAGGCTATCACCATCGAAGCGGAGCCGCGCGGCGATGACGGCAGCCGCCGCACGACGCGCTACGATATCGATATGACGAAATGCATCTATTGCGGCCTGTGCCAGGAAGCCTGCCCGGTCGATGCCATCGTCGAGGGGCCGAACTTCGAATATGCAACCGAAACGCACGAAGAACTGCTCTATAATAAGGAAAAACTGCTGGCGAACGGTGACCGCTGGGAAGCCGAAATAGCCGCCAATCTCGCCAATGAAGCGCCCTACCGTTAAGAGTTTTGTCTTGATGTCTTGTTTGTCAAAAATTGCCGCAGCATTCGCGCTGGTTTTGTTGTGTGGCTGTCAGCAGCAGGAGCTGACCGATGCCACCGGCAGCGCGATGCGGAAATGGTGCCACAATACGCCGGAGCATTGCACGGCGCATGAGCCTTCGGAGACGGGTCAGTAATCATGTTGCAGACTTTGCTGTTTTATCTCTTCTCCGGCGTGCTGACGGTCAGCGCGCTCATGGTCGTGGCGTCGCGCAACCCGGTGCATGCCGTGTTGTTCCTCATTCTCTGCTTCTTCAACGCGGCGGGACTGTTCGTGCTGCTGGGGGCCGAGTTCCTCGCCATGCTGCTCGTCATCGTTTATGTCGGTGCGGTCGCGGTGCTGTTCCTGTTCGTCGTCATGATGCTCGATGTCGATTTCACGGCGATGCGGCGCGGCTTTACGCGCTATCTGCCGGTTGGGGCGGCTGTTTCGCTGGTGTTTCTCGCCGAGCTGGTGTTCTTCGAGATCACGCACAAAATCGCGGCCATCGCGCCCGCCGTGCCGGAGGTGGAGAACACCAAGGCCATCGGCCGCGTGCTTTATACGGATTATCTTTATCCGTTCCTGGTCTCCGGCTTCATTCTGCTCGTCGCGATGATCGGCGCGATTGTGCTGACCTTGCGGCACAAGCCGGATGCGCTGCGCCAGGATGCAGGCAAGCAGCTGGCGCGCACGCGGGCTGAAACCGTGCGCGTGGTCAAGGTTCCGACAGGGAGTGGGGTTGAATGAATATGCTAACTGCGCCTTTGAGCGTCACCCATTATCTCGTTGTCGCAGCGATTTTGTTCACCATCGGCGTGTTCGGGATTTTCGTGAACCGCAAGAACGTCATCGTGCTGCTGATGTGCGTTGAGCTCATTCTGCTCGCCGTGAACATCAACTTCGTCGCTTTTTCAAGCTTCCTCGGCAATATCACCGGGCAGGTCTTCGCCATGTTCGTGCTGACCGTGGCTGCTGCCGAGGCAGCCATCGGGCTGGCCATTCTCGTCGTTTACTTCCGCAACCGCGGCACCATCGCGGTTGAGGATATTCATCAGATGAAAGGTTAGCGCATGGATATCAGCGCTTGCAGCGATTTCGTCGCCGTATTCCTGCCGCTTGCCGGAGCCATCACCGTGGGGCTGTTCGGCCGCGCGCTGGGCGATAAAATCTCCGCCACGATGACCAGCCTGTTCGTGCTGATCGCGGCCATCTACTCCGTCTGCATTTTCAAGGATGTGGCGATTGACGGTCATGCGCGCACGACCGTGCTGTTCGAATGGATCAATTCCGGCGCGTTCAAGGTCAACTGGACGCTCAAGATCGATACGTTGACGGCCATCATGCTTGTGGTGGTCAATGGCGTTTCGAGCATGGTGCATATCTATTCCATCGGCTATATGAGCCACGACAAGAGCGTGCCGCGCTTCATGGCCTATCTCAGCCTCTTCACCTTCTGCATGTTGATGCTGGTGACCGGCGACAGCCTGCTGCAAATGTTCTTTGGCTGGGAAGGGGTGGGCGTTGCTTCATACCTGCTTATCAATTTCTGGTATGAGAAAGACAGCGCCAATAAGGCCGCGATCAAGGCCTTCCTTGTCAACCGCGTCGGCGATTTCGGCTTCGCGCTCGGCATCATGTTGTGCTTCGCGCTGTTCAACACGGTGCAGTTCGACGGTATTTTCGCGCAGGCGGCGGCGATGGCAG
>JBDHTV010000090.1:0-7183 GCA_039808825.1 Bdellovibrionales bacterium
AATGCTGCGTTCAAGGCCGACGCTGGCGAGGCTGAGCTGTACGGGCTGGCCCAGGCTTTGCTGCAGCATCTGCTGCATTTGCCGCTCGACCCAGCTGCGGCCCCAGACATAAACAGCGCCACCGCCGATCAGCGCCAGCAAGAGAAGCGCAAGGCTGAAACGCTGGCGCCGCTTCAACGCAGGACTTGGGTCGCGGTTTTGGTGGCGAGCGCTTCTTCGGGCATGATCGTATGCGGCGACGAAAACGGCACGCCCATCATCGTGGTGTAAAAGCGCACATCGCCGGTCATCTCCATGACGTAGGCGCGAACGAGATCCAGCTGCGCTTTGATCTGGGGCGAAGGTTCGTTGACAAAGACATCGCCAATCTCCGGACGGCTCATCAGCAAAGCTTTGCCACTATCATTTGCCATCAGGAAGCGTCGCTCACCGCCCAGAAAAGCCAGCACGCAGGAGGCCGCGCAATATTCATGGTAAGTATCGGCGTGGTATTTGCGGATGATGCGCCCGATTTTGATCGCCTCGTCCATATCAGCATCGTTGGATCCGAGGACGACGGCGAGTTCCTTGCCGCTGCTTTGCGCGTCGCGCAGACTATGTTCCAGCAGTTGGGCATCGCCCGGCTTGATCACGCCGTTCAAGCGTATGAAGGCCATTTTTTGCGAAGCGTTGGGCGGGCTGTAAATGATCTCCGCGGCTCTGGCCGGTACGGCGGAGAGCGCAGCAAAAACCGCGAGAACAGAGAACGCGCGCAACATAAGACAGCTCCATGAACCTGAACGTTACGCCACGAATGAAAGGCGGCGCACCATAGCATAACTGGCGAACCACGCCAGCCCCTATCGGCGCGGCGATAACAGCATGAAAGTAAAGCACTGCCAAACTGGCGCGATTCTGATTAACGCAGGAACATGCGATAGGCCGGATTGGCGCTTTCCTCAGTATAAGGATAATCAAGCTGGCGCAGGAATTGCTGCAAGGCCGCCTTATCGCGTGGCGGCACCTGCAGCCCAACCAGCACGCGGCCATAATCCGCCCCGTGGTTGCGGTAATGGAACAGGCTGATATTCCATTTGCCGCCGATGGCGTTGAGGAACTTGCGCAGCGCGCCCGGCCGTTCCGGGAACTCGAAGCGATAAAGGACTTCATCCGCCGCTTCCGCCCGGCCGCCGACCATATGCCGGATATGGAGCTTGGCCATTTCATTGTCATGCAAATCGAGCGTCGCGATGTCATGCGCGCGCAAGGCCTTGAGCAACGCCGTGGCCTCATCGCGGTTCTGGATGGTGACGCCGACGAAAACATGGGCCGCCTTGCTGTCGGCATAGCGATAGTTGAATTCGGTGATTTGGCGCTGGCCGAGCAGGTCGAGGAAGGTGCGGAAGCTGCCGGGTTTCTCCGGGATCGTCGCGGCGAATACCGCCTCGCGCTGCTCACCCAGCTCGGCGCGTTCGGCGACGAAGCGCAGCCGGTCGAAATTCATGTTCGCGCCGCAGGCGACGGCGACGAAGGTCTGGCCTTGCTTCTTCTGGCGCAGCGCATATTGCTTGAGCCCGGCGATGGCGAGCGCGCCCGCCGGTTCGAGAATTGCGCGCGTATCTTCGAACACATCCTTGAGCGCGGCGCAGATCGCATCCGTATCGCAGAGTACGACCTCGTCGACATATTGCCGCGCGAGGCGGAAACCTTCCTTGCCGACCTGCTTGACGGCAACGCCGTCGGCGAAGAGGCCGACATGCGGCAGCGTGATGCGCCGTCCGGCTTTCAGCGATTGGTACATCGAAGCGGCGTCGACCGGTTCGACGCCGATGATCTTGACCTCGGGCCGCAGGCGCTTGATATAGGCCGCGATGCCGCCGATCAGGCCGCCGCCGCCGATGGCCACGAACACGGCGTCGAGCGGGCCCTGATGCTGGCGCAGGATCTCCATCGCCACGGTACCTTGCCCGGCGATGACGTCGGGGTCGTCATAGGGGTGCACGAAGGTCAGGCCCTGCGCCTGTTCGCGCGCGCGCGCTTCGGCATAGGCTTCGTCGAAGGTCGCGCCATGCAGCACCACCTTGCCGCCGCGCCGCTTGACGGCTTCGATCTTGATCGGCGGCGTCGTGGTCGGCATGACGATGGTCGCTTCGGCGCCCAGCTTCTGCGCCGACAGCGCCACGCCCTGCGCGTGGTTGCCGGCGCTGGCGCAGATCACGCCGCGCTTGAGCTGCGCCGGGGTCAGCTGCGCCATTTTATTATAAGCGCCGCGCAGCTTGAAGGAGAAGACGGGCTGCAGATCCTCGCGCTTCAGCAGCACATTGTGCTTGAGGCGCGACGAGAGCTGCGGCGCGGGCTGTAGCGGCGATTCCACCGCGACGTCATAAACTTTGGCGGTCAGGATTTTCTTAAGATAGTCGACGGCCATAATTTAGATATCCGCGTAGACATGCGTTTCGGCCTTGCCGCCGGGATGCGTGACCGCGCCCTTGGCGGCGGGGCCGACCAGCTGGGCGTATTTCCACAGCGCGCCGGACTGGAAATCGTGGCTGCGCGGTTGCCAGTTCGCCTTGCGCTTGGCCAATTCTTCATCGGACAATTCGACATTCAGAATGCCCTTGTCGGCGTCGAGCACGATGATGTCGCCATCCTTGAGCAGCGCGATCGGGCCGCCGACCGCCGCTTCGGGCCCGACATGGCCGACGCAGAAGCCGCGGGTCGCGCCGGAGAAGCGGCCATCGGTGATCAGCGCGACCTGATCGCCCGCGCCCTGACCATAGAGCGCCGCGGTAGTCGCGAGCATTTCGCGCATGCCGGGGCCGCCGCGCGGTCCTTCATAGCGGATGACGAGTACTTCGCCGGGCTTGTAAAGGCGCTGCTCCACGGCCTTGAACGCGTCTTCCTCGCAATCGAAACAGCGGGCAGGGCCGCGGAACTGCAGCTGCTTCATGCCCGCGACCTTGACGATCGCGCCTTCGGGCGCGAGGTTGCCGCGCAGGCCGACGACACCGCCGGTCGGCGAGATTGGGTTCTTGCAGGAGCGCACGACATCCTGATCTTCCGGGAATTGCACGTCGCGCAGATTTTCGGCGATGGTCTTGCCGGTTACGGTGATGCAGTCGCCATGCAGGAAGCCGCCTTCGAGCAGCGCCTTCATCAGCACCGGCACGCCGCCGATCTCGAACAGATCCTTGGCGACATAGCGGCCGCCCGGCTTCAAATCGGCGATATAGGGCGTGCGTTTGAAAATCGTGGCGACGTCATGCAGGTCGAAATCGATGCCGCATTCATGCGCAATCGCGGGCAGATGCAGCGCGCCGTTGGTCGATCCGCCCGAAGCGGCGACGACGACAGCGGCGTTCTCGAGCGCCTGGCGCGTCACGATCATGCGCGGGCGCAGCTGGCTCTTGACCAGCGCCATCACGGCGTTGCCAGATTGCACGGCGTAGTGGTCGCGCGCGAGGTCGGGCGCCGGCGCGCCGGCGGAACCGGGCAATGCGAGACCGATTGCTTCCGAAACGCAAGCCATGGTGTTGGCGGTGAACTGGCCGCCGCAGGCCCCTGCGCTCGGGCAAGCAACGCATTCGAGTTCATGCAGTTCTTCCGTGCTCATTTTGCCCGCGGCGTGGCTGCCGACCGCTTCGAACACGTCCTGCACGGTGACGTCGCGGCCTTTGTGGCGGCCGGGCAGGATGGAACCGCCATACATGAAGACGCTCGGCACGTTGAGCCGCACCATGGCCATCATCATGCCGGGCAGGCTCTTGTCGCATCCGGCGAGGCCGACGAGCGCGTCATAGCAATGGCCGCGCATGGTCAGTTCGACGGAGTCGGCGATCAGATCGCGGCTCACGAGCGACGACTTCATGCCCTGGTGGCCCATGGCGATGCCGTCGGTCACGGTGATGGTAGTGAATTCGCGTGGTGTGCCGCCCGCTTCGCTCACGCCTTTCTTGGCGGATTGCGCCTGGCGGGACAGTGCGATGTTGCACGGCGCGGCTTCGTTCCAGCAGGTGGCGACGCCGACGAAAGGCTTGGCGATATCTTCTTCCGTCATGCCCATCGCGTAGTAATAGGAACGGTGTGGCGCACGCTCCGGTCCGACGCTGACATGGCGGCTCGGCAGTTTGCTCTTGTCCCACGCGTTGTTGCCCATAACCCGTACCCCTGCTGCAAAATCTAAGGAAAAATGGCCTGTACCTTAACGGTACGGTCACAGGCTGGCAAGGGGAGGCGCGTATTGGATCGCGGCGTTACAGGGTTAAGCCTTGCGCCGGGGCACCGGGCTTGCCCGCGGTGGGGATGTGGATGCTCAATGCGGCCGCCGGATGATGGAGTACTATCTCGGCGATCTGGCGCCCGCTGAACATGCCGTTACGGGTTGGTTCGTCGGGGTGTATGACGAAGGTTCTGATCGATCTATTTTCGGTAAGCGCGAGAACAGGGTACGACTCCGTGAAAAAGCCGTTCGCCCGTTGCCGTTGCTCGGTTTGAACAACGCCGGCGGCGTGCAGCGGCTGAACGATGGCGGCGAACAGGGCGGCGTTCCAGTCCGGCAGCGTCGTTTTGATGGACTGATGTGCCGTCGCCAGCGGTTGCGCCGCGTCCAGGCCGTTGAGCAGGAGTTGTCGCTGGACGTGCTTGAACGCGGTGTTCAGCGTATCGGGGTCCGTCTTGCTTTGCGCGGCGGCCAGTGCGCCGGCTGGGGTGATCCGAAGGACCGTGTCCTGGACCGTGAAGAAGCCTTGTTGCCGCGGCTGCGTCTCTGCATTCACGAGGCCGTTTTCAAGCAGGTCGCGGATTAGAAAAGCGCGGCGCTGCGGGCCGATGTCCGGCAAGACCGTGGTTTGGAGTCGGTCATCTTTGCCGGTTGCCAGTACTTCAAGTATGGCAAGTCTGCTTTTGCGTTCCAGTTGGGCCGTGTCGATATTGCGCAGCCGGTCGACATATCTCTCGCCATCTAGGGTGAGCTGTGCGGCAGGAACCGTGCCGGGGATGACGAAGTTATCGCTCGCCAACGGCACGGGTTTGCCGGTAGTCTTAAAGGTGACCAGATGTTTTTGCATCAAAGCCTGCAGACCGACGGTTTGCACGGCATCGCTATGACCTTTGGCCGTCACGACGGCGGGAAATTGATTGTCGCGGAGTGCTAGAAGAATATCGCGTTCGAGTTGTGCTGGGCTGAAATTCATAATCTTATCCGTTTGAAAGTGCTATGCGGGTAACCTATCATGACATGACGAAAGTAAAGAGTGACACTCCCGCTATCCGCTACGTTAATATGATAGACTGTACTTTCTTTGTGGTCACAGGCTGGCAAGGGGAGGACGATTAGAACATCTGCGGCATAACGGACGAGCGCTTTACATAATGAATGTCGAAATGCGGAAAATTGTGTGATTGCCGCGCCATGGTCTCGGTCACGGCGGCACCGGGCCGGGCGGCTGAGGCCTGTTGCAGCTGGCTGATTTGCAGCTGGGCTTGCTGCGGATGGACTGTGATGCCGTTTGCATAGTCATGATTGACCGCGTCGGTCCCCATATGGCGGATGCTTTCCGTACCGATTTCAGTCGCGCGACGGACGCCACCCTGCAAGCGCGAGGTCAGCTCCTGAATGGCATGACGCAAACTGTCTTGTGGCGTCATCGGCGTGATCGTTTGTTGGCTCCAATAACGCTGCTGCAGCCCATGCACGAGCCCGGGCAGTTTTTCGACGAAGGCGCCGTGGGTGATGGCAAAACGGTGCCAGTCTTCCTCGCCGCGCAGCGTATGGGTCTTCACGACCAGCGGTTTGCCGTCGGCGTCCAAAATCTGGCTATAGCCCATGCCGATGACATTGTCTTTGGAAGGCGTGTTGTCCGTCTTGATGTCGCAAACCATGCGTTCGAGGCCCATGCCGAAGCCAAAGACCATTTGCGCGACCCGCGCCTCGCGGCCAAAGCCGCCACGCTGCTGCGCCGGATCGACCAGCACGCCGGTATCGGGCTTGCCGCTATCCTTGCTATGGATATCGCAGAGCGAGACATAACCGACGAGCGGTTCGCTGCCGTCAGCTTCCTTCTTGCGAATGGCAAGCCGATAGGTATGGCGCGGCGCGTCATGCTGATTGCCGATGATGGTCTCCAGCAGTTTTTCGACGCTGCCCGGCCGGTCGGCCGAGGCGTTGAACCAGCTTTGGCCTTGCTGTTTCAGATTGCCGAAAATGCCATGCAGCGCGCCGATATCGTTGGCGCGGAAGTCATCGAGAATCAGGCGTGGTGTTTCGATGCGCACGCTGGCGATGTCGGGGATGGGCCGCCACGGGTTGGCGCTGCCGATCTCGGATAAATGCTGGGGGTCCGGAAGCTTCATGCTGTTCAGGCCGCCTGCGCTACAAGCGCGGCCTGCGCCAGCGCATTCTGCTTGTCCCAATCCTGCCAGTTGCGGACATGGCCGTTGGCGCGCACCTGTTCGCAGAGCCCGAAATCAATCGCGGCATAGACCCAGCCGGGCTGGTTCAGCGTGCCGACCGCTATGGTGCCGTCTTCCGGCAGACCGTTATCGGGCGGGACGAAGCAACCGGCGGCGCCCGCGTTGGTGTCGGCGATCGGGTTCCATGGCGCATCCCCAACCGTATGGGTCTGCACCACCGGCATCTGGTTTTCCAGCGCGCGGGCCTGGCAGCCATATTTGACGCGGTGATAGCCGGCGCGTTTGCCAGTGCAGGCGGGCACCGCGAGCAACTGCGCGCCCGCTGCGGCATAACGATGGACATGGAGCGGGAATTGCACATCGTAACAGACGGCAACGGCGAAACAGCCGAACGGCGCCGCGAACAGCTTCAGGCTGTCGCCGGGTACGATGGCGGTGCGCTCGCGCTCGAAACGCGTGAGCAGCATCTTGTCCTGCCAGCCCTGGTGGCCTTGCGGACCAAAAACATGGACGCGATTGGTCAGCCTGCCGCCGCTATCCTGAACCGGGAAGCTGCCCGCGACGATGGTCACACCATATTGGCGTGCCGCCTGTGCATAGGTTTCGCAGAAAGCGTCATGCAACGGCTGCATCGCGCTGATCATGGCGGTCGCATCGCGGCGGTCGCTGTCCGGCAGAAAGCCGGTCAGGTCGAGACTGCCATATTCCGGAAACACCAGCAGTTGCGCGCCCTGTTTGGCGGCTTCGGCAACCCAGCCGGCGGTATGGTCGCGCCAGGCGGCAAGCGATGCGT
>JBDHTV010000091.1:0-7177 GCA_039808825.1 Bdellovibrionales bacterium
CCGGGCAGGGTGCGGAGCTGTTGCTTCGCCGCTTCGTTGAGCTGCCAGATGCCGGGAATTTCGATCTCCGCCTCCGCCCCATCGTCGAGCGCGACAACGAGCTGCAAGCGGGCGCGGCCCTTGCCCGCTTGCTCGAGCAATTTGGCGAGCGGTGGCAAGGCCTGCTCGCTGCGGATCAGCAGCCGTACGCCTTGCGCGAGCCGTTCCGCCGCGGCCTTGAGCGGCTCGATGCTGCGCGCGATATAGCGCAGATCGTCGCCGCCGCCTTGCACGTCGACATCGAGCAGCAACGGCGTGCCGGGTTCGAGATGATTGCGCGCGGTCGCGAGCAGATCGGAAAAGACCGTGACCTCGAAGCTGCCGCTCGCGTCGGAGGCCTGAATGAAGGCGAAGCGGTTGCCGGATTTGGCGATACGCTCCTGCTTGCCGAGCAGGATGCCCGCGAGCTTGATCCGCGTGCTTTCACGGCCGAGCATCTGTTTAGCCACGGTGACGATGGGCAATACGCCGAGCCGTTCGAGCAAAATCTTGTAGCTGTCGAGCGGGTGGGCGGACAAATAGAAGCCGACGGAATCGAACTCGTTCTTGAGCCGGGTGAGGTCATCCCACGGTGCGGCGGCAGTCAGGGTCGGGCGTGCTGCCGTGGCGCTGCCGCCGAACAGCCCGCCCTGACCGCTGCTTTGCGCGGCGGCGTGGTTCGCGCCGTGGCGCGTCAGCAATTCGATATTCGCGGTCAGCTGCGCGCGGTTGCCGTTGAGCCCGTCGAACGCGCCTGCCGCGACCAGCCCTTCGAGCTGTTTCTTATTGAGCGCCTTGGGGTCGACGCGTTCGGCGAAGTTGAAGATGTCCTTGAACGGGCCGTTGGCCTGTCGTTCGGCCACCACCATCCGCATCGCGGCGTCGCCCACGCCTTTGAGCGCGGCGAGCGCATAGCGGATGGCGCGACCGTCATTTTCGGGCGCGACGCTAAAAGAAGCATCCGACGCATTGATATCCGGCGGCAACATGCGGATTTGGTGCCGCGCCAGCTCCTGCCGGATGACGTTCAGCTTATCCGTATCGCCCATTTCGAAATTCATCGTCGCGGCGAAGAATTCAGTCGCAAAATTGGCTTTGAGATAAGCGGTTTGATAGGCGATCAGCGCATAGGCTGCCGCGTGCGACTTGTTGAAGCCGTACCCTGCGAATTTGTCGATCTGGTCGAAGATCATGCCCGCTTGGTTTTCATCGACGCCGCGCTCGACCGCGCCCTTGACGAAGTTGGCGCGCTGGATCGCCATTTCGTCCTTTTTCTTCTTGCCCATCGCGCGGCGCAACAGGTCGGCGCCGCCGAGCGAATAACCGGCGAGCAGCTGCGCCGCCTGCATGACTTGTTCCTGGTAGATCAGAATACCGAGCGTTTCCTTGAGCACCGGCTCGAGCTTGGGATGCAGATAATCCGGCTGTTCCTGCCCGTGCTTGACGCGGATATATTTCGGGATGTTCTCCATCGGGCCCGGGCGATAGAGCGCGACCAAAGCGATGATGTCTTCAAAGCGGTTGGGCTTGAGCTTGCGCAGCATGTCGCGCATCCCCGAACTTTCGAGCTGGAACACCCCGGTCGTGTCGCCGCGCGTCAGCAGCGCATAGGTTCTGGCGTCGTCAAGCGGCAGGTGCGCGAGATCGACCGCCACGCCGCGCGCCGCGAGCATATCGACGGCGTTCTGCAACACGTCGAGCGTCTTGAGGCCGAGGAAGTCGAACTTGACGAGCCCGGCATATTCGACCGTCTTCATGTTGAATTGCGTTGCAGGCAGCGTTCCGCCGGGGTCGCGATAGAGCGGCACGATATCGGTCAAGGGGCGGTCGCCGATGACGACGCCCGCCGCGTGGGTCGAGGCGTTGCGGAACAGCCCTTCAAGCTTGAGCGCGGTATCCATCAGCTGGCCGACGGCAGCATCCTCGCGGCGCAGCGCCTGCAGCTGCGGCTCGCCGTCGATCGCCTGTTGCAGCGTGACCGGGTTGGCCGGGTTGTTCGGCACCAGTTTGCAGATCTTGTCGACATAGCCATAGGGCATCGCCATGACGCGGCCGACATCGCGCAGCACCGCGCGCGCCTGCAGCTTACCGAAGGTGATAATCTGCGCGACGCGGTCGGCGCCGTATTTCTCCTGAACATAGGCGATGACTTCATCGCGCCGTTCCTGACAGAAATCGACGTCGAAGTCGGGCATCGACACGCGTTCCGGATTAAGGAAACGCTCGAAAAGCAGGCCGAAGCGCAGCGGGTCGAGATCGGTGATCGCGAGCGACCAGGCGACGACCGAACCCGCGCCGGAGCCGCGACCCGGCCCGACCGGAATGCGGTGCGCCTTTGCCCATTTGATGAAATCCGACACGATCAGGAAGTAACCGGCGAAACCCATCTTGATGATGACGTCGAGCTCGAATTCGAGCCGATCCTGATATTGTTTGACCTGATCAGCCGCTGTCGTGCCGTTGGCGGTCAGCCGTTGCGCGAGCCCGTCGCGGGCCTGCGCTTTAAGCTCTTCGATTTCGCTCCGGCCGCCTTGCGTCGGGAAGGGCGGCAGAATGGGGTTGACCTTTTTCGGCCAGATGGCGCAGCGCCGGGCGATGACGAGCGTATTGTCGCAAGCCTCCGGAATATCGGCGAACAGTTCGCGCATCTGTTTGGCGGATTTAAAATAATGCTCCGGCGTCAGATGCCGGCGCTTGGGGTCAGACAGCACGGTCTTGTCGGCGATGCAGAGCAGCGCATCATGCGCCTCCACCATATCGGGTTCGCCGAAATAGACATCGTTGGTCGCGACGAGCGGCAGATCGTGCGCATAAGCGAAGGCGAGCAGTGTTGGTTCGATGCGCCGTTCCAGCGCCCCGATTGCGCCGTCCTCATGGCGCTGCAGTTCGAGATAGAGCCGGTTGGGGAAGATTTCCTTAAGTTGCAGCAGGCAGGCTTGTGCTGCCTCCTGCTGCCCGCCCTGTAGCAGTATGCCGAGTGGGCCGTCTACGCCGCCGGTCAGCGCGATCAGTCCCGGTGCATGGGCTTGCAGCTCCGCCCAGGTGACGGAGGGCTCGAGCCGGTCGGATGCGAGAAAACCGGTGCTGACCAGCTTGACGAGATTGCCATAGCCTTCCGGGTTCATGGCGAGCACAACCATTTTATCGGTGAGCGGGTGGCCGGATTTCTGTGCGCCATTGCTGCGCTGCAGCGCAATGGTGCAGCCAATGATGGGTTGAATACCGCTGTCGGTCGCGGCGAGCGCGAATTCGAGCGCGCCGAACAGATTGCCCAAATCGGTCACCGCCACCGCGGGCATGTCCTGCGCTTTTGCGAGTGCGATCAAATCGTTACGGGTCGCGAGCGCGCCGTCTTTGGGTTTATCTTCGGTGATTTTGATCGCGCCTTCGGCCAGCGAATAGCTGCTGGCAACGCGGAGGTGAATGAAATCGGCAATCGGCATATGGTTAACGCGGCAGACGAATCGGGGGCATAATTTGCAAATGCTTTCAGCGTAAAGTGAGCATAGGCTTTGCGCAGCCAATTGCAAAGCGCCGGTATTGTTATGTTGACCGTTGCCAACCCAGAGTTTTCATTTCAGGCCGTGTCCGATTTGCGGATCACGCTACCGCCGGAGCGGCGCGTCCAGCTCGCGGTGCTGGCGCAGGGTGGGTTGAGCCCGCAGACCTATCAGGCGCTTGATCTACCGGTCGTGATTGGCCAACTCTCCGAAACGCAACAGTCGCTGCTGAAGCCGGTTGGTTCGCTCGGCCTTTTTGCCGCGCGCGTCAGCGGGCATGAAGCACGCCTCATCGCGGGGCAGGATTATGCGATTGCCGACCGGCTCGTGCGCGCCGCGCAGTGGCACGATAACGGCGCGACGAGCGTGACGGTCAAAGACAGCCTCGGCCGACCCGACACGGAGCTGCAGCATGACAAGCAATTGCTGACGCGGATTAATCACAAGCTATTAGCGCAACGCGCGCTGGTCAGCGATATCCTGCGCTTCGACCGCGAAACTTTTGGTGGCAGCCGTGTGCATTTGGGTCTTGATTATGATCAAGACCGGCCCGGCCCCAATAACATCAAATCACCACTCTGGCACCGTGACGACGCGCTGGCATCGCATACGGCTGGACACAGGTTGACACGCGTTTATCTTGTGCGTGCCGTGGCGGCGACCGAAACGATGCGCGACGGCAAGGCCTATGACGCGAACGGGCAGCTCGTACCATTAATGCGCAGCGCCAATACCATGCATGGCGCGGCTCCACATGTCTATGCCGACTGGCTGCAGCAAACCAAGGCGTCAGGCATGTTCTTTCAGCCCAAGCCGTTTGAGGTTATTCTGCTGACGGCGGACAAGACCTGGCATAAGTCGCATCGTCCTGAGATGACGGTGTCCGATGCTTTCCTGCGCGCCAGCGTGCGGCCGGTATAGGAGAAACGAACATGGGTCTGCCCGTCGAGCGCCTGACTGTACCGACCGTAGCACCTTTTGCCGCTGTTGCGGATTTTCCGCTTACGGTGCCGGACGCCAAGCGGGTGCAGCTCGCCGCCTTTTCACGCATTGGCTTGAACGACGCCGAATACCGTGCCTTCGATCTGCCGCTTAAGGTTGGGCGCATGACCGAGGCGCAGCAGCACGCCTTTGCGCCAGAGCCCAGTTTGGGCCGTTATGAATATGGCACGAATATGCGCCTAGCGGATTTTGCCAGCATGACGCGCGCCGATTTTACCGTGGCGGCGCGGGCGATGCTGGGCGAAGCTGACAAGCTGATGGCCGGGTCACGGCATGACCGCGAGAAGCCGCGCTTTCAGCCGGGCGAAGAAGCGCGCGTCATGCAGCAGCTGGCGCGACAGGCCGATGTCGTAGGCAACATCTTGCATGCCGATCAGCAGTTGATCAGGCATAAAGGGGCGGTGGTGGTCGGGCTTGAACTGATTCAGGACCGTCCGATGCCTTGGGCGGCGCTGGCGCGGCCGATGCATACCGATGGGTTGGGCATTCCGGGGCCATTGCATCGCAGTTATCTGTCGCGCTCGCGCCTGCCGCCGGAATTTATCCGCGATCAAGCAGCCACATCACCCTTAGCTGAGGACAAAATTTATCAATCACTGACGCGCGGCGAATATGTCAGCGACGGTATGCTCAATCCGTGGCTGACGCGGGCCAAGACGGCCGGCTTGGTTGTGGTGCCCGAACCTTTCGACGTGACGCTGATGAGTCGGCAAAAAACCCTGCACCGTTCCAGCGTACCGGAGCGGCCCGACCAGATGGAACTCTCGACCTATCTACGTGTTATGGTCGCGCCGACGACTTATTAAATCACGAGGGATTAGCGCGTCTGCCAGCTGCCGCCGGCATCCTGATATTTGGCGCCTTTTTCCAAACCTTGCACGATCTGGGTCACCGCCAGCTTGGCGACAACGCTCGGCGCCTGGCCGTTCGCGGCGGCGATGCGGGCATATTCCTGCTGGCGCTTGCCATTGACATCCTGCACCAGCGCGTTGACGTCGGCGCTCGGCTTGAGTGCAACAACAAAACCGTCATTCTGCTCGCCGATCAGGCCAGTGCGGCGCGCCTCATGCAGCTCAAGCGCCAGCGCGGGCAGGGCGAGCAGCACAAGCAGCGCCATCAGGGCGAGGGAGGTTTTGTTGAACATGGGCGTCTCTCCGCGGGTCACAGGTTGCAGGATAGGGCCGGAAAGCGGCTAAAAAATGTTTTTGTTCTTGGCGATGCTCTGCTGCACGTCTTTCTCGATCTCGATTTTGACATGCTGCTCGATATTGACGTTGAGATTGATCTCGATCGGCTTGTCCGGCGCTTGTACCTGTACGGTTGGGGTGCAGGCGGCGCACGGCAAGGCACATAGGGCGATCAAAAGCAGGGCTGGGCGGGCAGAAAGCATCGGCAGTCCTCGGCAGGCTAGGGCGGCAGCAATTGCTGCGGGTTGGTCAGGATGCGCAGATTTTGTTCCAGCAAATTTAGCACATCGCCGCCGAGCCGGATATTCAATTTTACCGGCTTGCCCTGCTGTACCGCCGGGTTGTTGCCGTTGAGCGCAAAATGCAGCTGCAACTTGCCATCATCGCCGGTCTGCAGATCGAGCGCAAGCGCGTCATAGTGCAAATCCTGCAGGATATCGCGCAGCAAGACCAGCTGCGGGTTATCCCCCGGGATCAGTTCCGGCGGGAGCCGCAACGTCCCCGGTGCATCGGCGCGCAGTTGTGCGGGACCCAGACGCAATTTGCCCGTGGGAAGCAAGGTGACGGGCAGGGTGCCGGAGATCGTGCCGCTGCCGGTTGCGTCCTTGCCAGTCACTGCCCGCAACAGGGCCGGCAGATCGATATGCTGCAAATCAGGGCTTAGCGTTTGCGCGCTCTTGCCGCCGAACGTAATTGCGGTCTGTCCCAGCTTGACCATGCCGCCATAGGCAGGCATTTGCAGCTGCCGCAGGATAAGCTGCGGTTGACCGCCGGGCGGCAGGTTGAACTGGCCTTGCAGCTGCCATTGCCGGTCGGCGCTGGTGAAGCTGCCTTGCACCGCGAGCAGCGTCGGCTTGAGGATAATCTCACCCTGACCTTGCAAGACAGGCACGGGGAACGGCAGACCAGCCGGAGCGACATTAGCCATGCGCCATGTTCCCTGCCAGCTTTGGGCGGCGCTATCATAAGGCAAGATGAGCGCCAGGCTCTCCGCCGTTGCCGATATGGGGCCGAATTTGGCCTGGGCCGCGCCGCCGGTGAGGTCGAGGCGCGGGCGTGGCTCGCGCTGCCAGTCCAGCGCGAACGGCAGATTGAGCTGCCAATGCGCGCCGCGTGCTTGCACGAAGGCCTGCTTGATCTGCGCCTTGCCGAGCGGGATGGCGTTGATAACGGAGGGCTGCGCCGGATAGGTCGGCGGATCCGGCGTTGGCGTGCCGGCCGGCAGGGATAAGCCATTGATCAGCCAACCTTGCGGTGTTTGTTGCACGGCGATCGTCACGGACGCGACGGTGAGTTGCTGCAGCTGGCCCTGCCGCAATTCATTGAGGCTGTAATCGAGCGTCAGCTGCGGCAGTGCCAGAGCATGTTCTTGGCCGATGCTGACATCGCGGATAATGCTGCGTTCAAGGCCGACGCTGGCGAGGCTGAGCTGTACGGGCTGGCCCAGGCTTTGCTGCAGCATCTGCTGCA
>JBDHTV010000092.1:0-7024 GCA_039808825.1 Bdellovibrionales bacterium
ATTAGCTCAGTTGGTAGAGCAGCTGACTCTTAATCAGCGGGTCGCGGGTTCGAGCCCCTCATCACCCACCATTTTTCTCATTAGAATACACGGCAAGGAAGCAGGCTTCGCTCCCGATACCGTTTCATCTACGCCCAGTTCGCCGCAATCACCGTATCGAGCTGGTTGTGATAGGCCTGAGACAAGGTCGTGGTCGTCGGGAAAGCCAGCCCCGCCATCGCACTCACCAGATTCTGTACCTTGCTATCAAGCAAGCTCTGAGCGCCACCCGCGGCCCTGATCTGCTCGACATGACGCGCGCTGCCGAGATACCAGTCCTTGACCGTCATGCTGTCGGCCGTACCAATGATCTGCACGAGCAGGTCGTTACCGCTTTGCGTGAACCAGAGCTGATCGCGCGCCACATCGCTGCCGAATTGCAGTATATCCATATTGCCTGCCGTGGCATCATTTTCGCCGATCATATCGGCCCCGCCGCCACGCACCTGCAGATAAGTGTCGTTGCCGGTGCCGCCCGTCAGCACTTGCGCGCCCGTACTGCCCGCGAGCGTATCATTGCCGCCGGAACCGTTGAGATTGAACGTGCCAGTCAGCACCTTGCCTGCGAGGCTATAGCTGCCCGCACCGGCGGCATTCAGCGTCACCGGCGCGCCGTCATAGGCGATCAGCGTGCCGAAGCCCGCCAGCTGCGCCGCCGTCAATGTCACATAAGCGAGATGCGCGCCGAGCGTCTGGACATTGCTGATTGTCGCGGCGGAGAGATCGGCATTCCAGCTGCTGATGCGGTTGCTGCCCGCGCCGCCGTCGATCACCTCGCCCGCCGGCGACTCGGTGAAGCCGGTCAGGAATTCGTCATTGCCGTCGCCGCCGAGCAGCGTGTCGGCACCGCCATTGCCCTGCAGCACATCGTTGCCCGCGCCACCCGTGATGGTCTGGTTCGCGCCGTCGCCGGCCAGATAATCGTCGCCGCCGCTGCCGAGCAGATTGAGCGAACCGAACCAGACATCTTTTTCGCTGAGATCATAGGTGCCCGCATCGGCAGCGATGATCGTCGCATCGCCGTTGAAGCTGGCGATGGCCGCAAACTGCGCCGCCGTGAGCTTGACCGACGTGTTGATCCACACCGTCTGGATATTGCTGATGCTGGTCTGGCTCAGATCGGCCTGCCATGACACGAGCGTGTTGTCGCCCGCACCGCCATCCATAATGTCTCCGGCTTGCCCCTCGCTGCCGCCGACCCAGAATTCGTCGTCGCCGTCGTCGCCATAGACCGTATCGGCCCCGAGCCCGCCATGCAGCGTATCGTTGCCGAGCCCGCCGAAGATGACATCGTTACCATCAAACCCGCGCAGGAAATCGTCGCCGCCATGACCGGCCACGACCTCATTGGCGCTCGTGCCGTTAAAGCTATCGACGGCAGATGTGCCAATCGTCCAGCTCGCAAGCGCCGCGCCGGAGCCGACGACCGCGCTATAGGCGCCGATATTGTCGGCCAGATTCTGCATGGACTCGGCAAAAGTCGGTCGCAAAATATCGGTGGCGATTTTCGATGCAATGGTGCTTTGGTTATAACCGAGATAGCCGGCGGCCCCGGCCAACTGGCCGGCAATCACCGTCCCGACCGAAAACAACTCGATATATTTCGCGGTTTCGTCCATCGCCGCCGTTTCGAGCTTGTCGAGCCGCACCAGCTCGTTAGCGGCAAAGCGTAGCACCATGCCCTGATAAAGATCGTGCAGGCTGCCGATATTGGGGGTGCTTTGCGCTTGGGCTTCCTGATAAATCTGCCCGGCATTAACGGTGAAGGCACTCAACTGCGACACGAGCGCCGTCATGCCGGAATAAGCGGTTCCGGCAACGAGGCCTGATGCCGTCGTCGTCAAGCCGTCATACATAACGAGCAGATTTTGCTCAAGCGTGCCCACGAGCGCGCGGTCTGCGCTACTGTTGCTGAAATCCCCGACAATCCCATTCGTCCAGCCACGTATCCCCTGAATAAAGCTCTCGGCCGCAACATAAGGGTTAGAGCCGCCGCCGTCTTGGTTCATGTAAGAATAGAATAATGATGTAAGATTGCCGCTGGTAGCAACGACATTTCCTTTATAGAGCGCGTCTTCGGCCGAGGTCATCTCGTTCAGCGCTATCATCTCCTGATAGTTACTCTGCCACTGTGCGCTAAGTGCTTCGACTACTCCGCGCAAATCTACGAGAGAGTCTTTGAAAATGTTCAGTGACGGTATCACAATCGGCTGATCCGCTACCACGCTCAAAATCACAGGGCTGGAATTTCCGGCATACAGAACTTTCACCGTGCCTGTTGTGTCACCGGAGAGCAACGTTACCGTTTCTGGGTTGTAATTAAATACAAACCAACCAGGCACAGTGGCCGCCTGCTGCAGCCATAGCTGTTTGTCGTCGGTGACAGGGCAGGCGGAAATTCCGTAGGTGCCGCGTGGCGGTGAGATGGGGTGAATACCGTTCGGCGGATTGTTCAGCACGTCAAGCGCATGCATCTCGGCTTTGACGACATTGGCATACTTCACATTCCAGCTTTGTGAGGTGCCAGTGGGCACGTTCGGTAGCTCGGCTTGTATTTCGTTGAGAACGGTTTGTGGTGTTTGTTCTTCTAGCGGATATCCTCTTTTATGATCTAAAAGACCACTCACATGAATGAGTTCATGAACGACCATTTCTTGCAGATCGACTGGAACCCATACACTGTTGAGATCATCGGGCGGCACATAACAATTCAGCAAATTCATATCAAAACTGAACGTGACCGAATTTGCCGCTGGAATATGAAACGCGTTTAGCCGATCGTTAGTCACAAATCTTATTTCTTTATTTGGATCTAGAAAACCGACAAGTTTTGATCCGGTATCGGTCTCCAATACTCGTGTGATGATGTCTACAATCTGCGGGTAATACTGCAAAATGATAGGGTCTGTTGGTGCAACTACTTTTGCAAAAAACGCTGCCGGAGTCCTTGGTCCGTAATACATTTGCCCACTCCTTATTTATGGTTGATATGTTCAAGCACGGCTTTTTCGCCAGCCCCTGCATTCATCCCGGCTTTCGACGTTTGATAGAGAAGCTTTAAGAAATATCTACCCTGCCTGCCAGCAGCGAAATTCATCCTCTCTTTTTGCTGCTTGCTGTCACCTGAGTAAAACCTCCAAACTCCATAAACGTTCATTCCAAGGCAACTCGCCATGTATTCATCCATCCGCCGCACTATTTCAGCCATATTTTTTTCTGCTGCCTTGCTAGAATTAAGCGTCAGCATGCAGCCTTTAATTTCCGCGCCAACGCGATAGACGCCAGGGAAGGTGAGGAAGGCATGACCCAAACCGCCATCGAAGCTTATGTCACTGAACCATTTACCTTGCTCGTCGCTTTTGCCGAGCCAGGCGCCCGCCAGCGTTCGGCTAGCGACATTCATGCTTGCCACGCCTTGGATGCTCGCAAAATCATCGGCGACGTTAAAAGGGGCCTGCGATTCCGCCACGATCTTCATGTTGTCAACATTTGGCACTTCCTTGTTGGTATTGCGCGGCAACACGCCGGCGACGATGCTGACATTATTGTCTTTCTTCTCAAGCGTGGTGATGCTGATCGGAATATCTGTGTCGCGTGACAGCCGCTGCAGAAAGCCAGCGATGACATCGCCAGGCGATTGATCGAGCGGCAGATCGTTCCCATCCACACCGACAATCCGCACACGGAGTGGCGTTTCCCATTTCGATATGCGTTCATCCACAGCAGCATTTGGCACTGTCGGCATCCTGCTGCTGAGAACCATAACCTTGGCAATCTCTTCCGGCGACAAATTGTCAGGCTTAAGCGTGCTGGCCTTTTCCCGTTCTTCCCAGTCGCTTGGAACAGGATTTGTAGTAACGATGCATTCGTCACAAAAATTTGCCCGTGCTGGCGATGCCAACAGCAGTCCGATAGTTAATATGCGGAGCATTTTTACTGTGCTAAATATTGGCATGATGTGACTCCTATTCTTGGCGGTCGGAATCATAGTAATATGCTGAGACGGCGGCATGAACCATCAACTGCGACACGAGCGCCGTCATACCCGCGTAGGGCGTGCCGGAAACGAGGCCCGAGGCCGTCGTCGTCAAGCCGTCATACATGGCCAGCAGATTTTGCTCCAGCGTGCCAACGAGCGCGCGGTCCGCGCTACTACCGCTGAAATCCCCGACAATCCCGTTCGTCCAGCCACGCGCCGCCTGGATGAAGCTTTCTGTGCTGGTGTAGGTGGCGGAACCATCGACGGCCAGATAGGGCACGAACAGCGCTTCCGCGCGCCCCGCCAACTCCAGCACCTGCGCCTTATAGCCCGCCGCCTGCTCGGCGGTCAGCGTTCCCAATGTCTGCGCCGATCCATATTGCGCATGCAGCAGGTTGCCCGTACAGTACGCCGCTTGGCTCACAAGCTGCAAATCGCCCGTGGTAACGCTGCTTGCCCCGCTGCCGAAGGTCTTGCTGCTGGTTGTGTTGTCGTCATAGGTAACGTCGAGCGACGTCAGCGCCGATTCATCCGCGCCCGGCGTGAAGGCATATTGGATTTCGTTCCAGTTATATTGGTCGAGCGCGTCATGGGTGATACGGAATTTGATGCCTGTAGGCTGGCCATTATTATCGATTTCCTGCACTGAATCGAACCCATGTGGACTGACACTGCTAGCACTGTAGTAATCTTTGATGGTGGCGATCACATCGGATGGGTTATCTTTATCCACTAACAGGAGATCGCTAAAATATTTTGTGTGCTGTAATCGGCTAAGTTCAATGCCCTGAATCTGCAAATTTTCTTTCGTAGCGAAATCGTCGTCCAGATAGATGTCATATTCGTTGTTCGTCGCAATCTTGATCGTCGTGTTGCCACCCTGGTCTCTCACTATATTCGTGATGCCATTGACAGCCGTTGTGCGTGCATCGATCGCGCCATCGCTCAACGGGCCGTAAATCCCAACCAGACCGGGCGCATTCGTGAGTGTCATCCGCTGGCCCGTGCCAGTATCAAGAATCGGCATATTGGCAAAGACATCTATGCCGACAGCGGAGAGGACGGAGCGCACCGTCGAGTTGCTGTCTAAGAAAGCATAGGCATATGGAATCTTTGTGCTGTAGTTGGTGCCATTACTGATACCGAAATGTTGGGCAGCATCAGCCATCTGTCCCCAAGCAACAGCAGGGTCATGCCCGTTTAAATTAAGTTCAGTATAGAAGCGCAAATTTGCAGGTACTAAGGGGGATTCTCCTTCTGGCGATGCAGTTAAAGGAAGGTCGGCCGTAATCAAAATCGGCGATGAAGGTCCAGATAGCGGCCCTCCGCGAATAATGGTTTCGTCTAGAAGGCTATTAGGGTCGTCATTTGGGTCCTTAATAAGATAGTAGTGGTAATCGGCAACAGAGCCGAGCAAAAGCTCTGCAGCAATGTATAATTTCGTCATTTCCGCCCCCTATTGCTATCCTGTACCCGTTTTCGATCTGTTTCTTTATTATATTCGTGCAGCATTCTCTGAACTGGTTCGGCGTTAAACTGGAACCCGGGCCATTTAACAAAAGGAGCCCATAGTCCTTTTATTCCGAACAGGCGTCCGTTATTGTCGTAAACGGCATAGACTGCAATTCGAAGCATATCTGGGTTTTTCCAGTGCGCCGTGAACCTCTCAGGATAGTTCCATGTGTAGATAGCAAATTCTGGTACGGCTCGATCTAATCGACTTCCCGCGCTTTGCACTAGGACAGCTTCAACATACGACCGACTATCGCCGGGCTTGAACATGCGCCCAAAAACGGCAGCTAGTTCCTCGGTGCGATAGTCCATATAACGGAACCGCAGCGGATCAAAATTCGGATCGTTGGGGTCAACCGTCTTGAACGGATGATTAAGCCAGGCGCCGGGATAGAGTCGTGGATCATATTTATCGTAAAGCACTGTTCCGAGCGGCGAGAACGCAACGCCCGCCACGAGCGCGCATAGCAGAGCTATGCTGATAATAGTAGTTCGCAATCGATTTGAAACAAGCATAAGCGCACCACCTCAATCGTCAGTATTATTCTGCCGGATTATGAATGCAGCATTCGAACAGGTGGGGCCAACGAAATTATCTTAAGTTGTATTTTATAACCAGTAAACAACCGCATTTTAGAAATGTTATAAATGTCGCGCGCCAGTTTGCTAGGACATGGCCTGCACGACGAGGCTATCATTCACTTTCTCGGCGCAGTTCATTGTCCGTATCTCTGACCAGATAAAGATGCTGGAGCGGGTTATGTTCGAAGATTGCGCCTTTAGATGCGATGTAAATCTTGCTCATGGTTCTTCTCCCCGCTGTGTTTTAAATCTTCGTTTGTATTCTTCTCCGGTTCTTGCTGGTTCACGCATCGATTGTTCTAGTGTGCTCTTAACAAGCGGCTTATTGAATACATCACCGTTGCGCGTAGTCATCATGGCCACAAGGCGGTCTTGATCGTCATAGATGACCAAGATCCCATATAAATTGATGTTGCTATACCAAGGATGCCAATTGTAGCTAACGAAGTTCGCCATTATGAGGTTTGACCAAGCCCCTGCACGTTTCATCAAAATATCTTCCACGCGCGCGCGCGGGTCGCCGGGATGAAACATCTTGCGCAGCGGGAACTGCCATTCGTCAGGGCGATAGTCCGAGAATTTGAAGCGCAGGGGGTCAAAACGCGGGTCGTCCGGGTCTGTGACTTTGAATGGCTCCCAAAGCCAAACCCAAAGCCCGAACAGCACGGCAATACTTATGACGACGGTTCGCAATCGATTTGAAACAAGCATAAGCGCACCACCTCAATCGTCAAAATTATTCTGCCGGGCGATCAATGCAGCACGTCAAACAGGTGGAGCAAAAACCATCTTAAGTTGTGCTCCCCAATACGTCAACAAGCCGCTTTTTGCCGCGGCAACCATTATTCATCGTTCCTGCGGCGGCACAGCCATGCTATAGCTGCGGCCCGACACAGGGCGCTCTGCCTAATC
>JBDHTV010000093.1:0-7015 GCA_039808825.1 Bdellovibrionales bacterium
TTTTGGGGCCTATGACGCCAAGGGCGGCGCGGTCGAACATGGGCCGCAATTTTTCAACCAGCCGACCTGCCACCACGCGCCGGAAGTGATCGGCGGCGTCGATGAGCAGGAAGCGGGGCAGCTTCTGAAGGCGTTTTTTGCCGGCAAACGGTAATGCAACTATTGCATCACTGGTATTGTAGCGTTTCCAGCGATATGCTTATCAGACGCTAGAAGGCATGTTTAACGGTACCGTAATGCAAGACTTTGGACCATACCGGATCAGAGGCCAGTTGCCCGAAAGCAGCGCCTATAACGCGCTCAAGGACTTGGGCATGCAGCTCGCGCCCCATGCCGACAAGCAGGGTTTTGACCTGACCGTACCGCGCGCCCGCTATTTCGTCGCCGAAGCACCGGAGATACCGGGGCTGAGCGGCCAGATGCTCGATATCCGCCGCCAGAACAACAGCGAAAATGTCGCGCGTCTCTATAACTCCGATACGATTGCTTTTGACGAGTCTGGCGCGCTGACAACGAACTGGGCGGTAAGTATCGATCAAGGCTGCGTGCCGCAGCCAAGCACACCGCGCCCACGTAGCGGCCACCTCAAACTGGTGCCGAAGCCGGGCGAAAAATCCTAATCCGCCTGCGCTGCAACCGGCGCCCAGATGACATCGTCGATGACATCCGCCCCGGCGCACAGCAGCGCGAGCCGGTCGAAGCCGAGCGCGATTCCGGCGGCGGGCGGCATTCCGAACGCCAGCGCCGCGAGGAAATCTTCATCAAGCGGGATGCGCGCGCCATAAATCCGCTCTTTGGCGGCGGTATCGGCCTCAAAGCGGCGGCGCTGCTCGACCGCGTCGGTCAGTTCACCGAACCCGTTCGCGAGTTCCAGCCCGCAGGCATAAAGCTCGAAGCGCTCGGCCAGCCGCGGCTCTTCCGGTTTGGGCCGCGCGAGCGCCGCTTGCGAGACCGGGTAATCGGCCAAAAAGGTCGGCTTGCCCTTGCCGAGCTGCGGCTCGATTTTCTCGGTCAGGATGCGGAAGAAGATCGCGTCCCAATCATCGTCCGGCGCCGTGCGGATTCCGAGCCTGTCCGCCGCCGCGCGCAATTTTCCCACATCGCCGACATGCGGCTCCGGCATCGTCGTGAGCAGATCGGTTTCGGCATAGCGCGCAAAAGCTTCCGGCAGAGTCAGCACTTCCCAATCGCCGAACGGATCGCAGCCTATGCCGCGCCAGTCGAACACCGCCCGGTCGCAAGCCGCGGCGCAGGCGCGCACCAGCTTGATACAGTCCTGCATCAGGTCGCGGTAATCCGCGCCGGCGCGATACCACTCGACCATCGTGAATTCCGGATGATGGGTGCGCGACCGCTCATTGTTACGATAGACCGGGCAGAGCTGGTAAATCCGCTCCATCCCCGCCACCAGCAGTTTCTTCATCGTGAATTCCGGACTGGTGTGCAGATACAGCGTCTGCGGCGGCTCACCATGCGGATTGGTCAGCTGCGTCTTGAAGGTATGGAGATGCACTTCGATCCCCGGCGAGATTTGCAGCGCCGGGGTCGTCACCTCATGAAAGTCTGCAGCAGCGAAGGTCGCGCGTAAGGCCTGTATCGCTTTTTCGCGCGCCAGCAGATAAGGCCGCTTGCGCTGGAACTGCTCCGGCCGCCACCAGGGCGCGGCGGCTGGCAGCTTAGAGACCATTCGCGAGCTTGAAGAGGCGTTGCGGCGCGCCGAATTTCCGTTCCGTGGCCATCACCACGCTTTCGAGCGCGCGCATCGTATTATAATGCGGGTGGCTTGCCGTCACTGGCACACCGTTGAGCGAATAGCCTTCGTTGGCAATGCGCAGCGAGGCGCCGCCACCATTGACGGAATTGACCCGCACGACGGCAACACCTTTCTTGGCATTGAGATGCGGAACACGCACGCTGCCGATGGTGAAAACCCGGCTGTGATTGATGGCGCGGGCCACTTTCTGGCGCGTCATCTCGCGCTTGGCGGCGGCGAAAGCGGGGCGGATGCCGGCGCGGCGCAGAATGGTAAAGGCGCGACGGAAAGCTTGGCGGTAAGGTTGGTTGCTGCTCATAACGTCCAGATCATCATTGTTGTTGCGTTTTTTTATGTGCCCTATCTCGCATAAAAGCCTGCAACTAAAAAGGATATTATCGGCCGAAACCAAGGCGATGCGCCGGATTGTCGCGCTTTTGCTTGCTCTCGCGATTATTCCCGCTTATTTTAACTATATGCAGCTTGATGACACGCCCGAGATCGACGACAGCACCGAAGCCGAAGAAGCCATCGTCATCCACACCGAGAAAGACTTTGCCGGGATGCGCGCCGCCGGACGGCTTGCCGCCGCGACGCTCGATTACATCACACCGTTCGTGGTGCCGGGGGTCAAGACCATCGACCTCAACGACCGCATCGAAAAATTCATGCGCGACAATGGCAGTATCCCCGCGACCATCGATTATCGCGGCTACAAGCACGCCAGCTGCATTTCGCCCAACCATGTTGTCTGCCACGGCATTCCCGGCGACAAGGCGCTCGTTGACGGCGATATCGTCAATATCGATGTCACCGTCATTCTCGACGGTTGGTTCGGCGATACCAGCCGCATGTTTTATGTCGGCGATAAGCCCAGCCTGCGCGCCCGCCGTCTATGCGAAGTGACCTATGAAGCGATGATGCGCGGCATCGCCGCCGTCAAACCTGGCGCGACCCTCGGCGATATCGGCTTCGCCATTCAGAGTTTTGTCGAAGCCAACCGCTTTTCCGTGGTGCGCGATTTTTGCGGCCACGGCGTGGGCCGCCGCTTTCATATGCCGCCTTCGGTCTTGCATTATGGCCGTCCCGGCCAGGGTGCGGTGTTGCAGCCGGGCATGATCTTCACCATCGAGCCGATGGTCAATGCCGGCGGCTATGGCGTCAAAATCCTTGCCGACGGCTGGACGGCGGTGACGAAGGACAAGTCCCTCTCCGCCCAGTTCGAGCATTCGATTGGCGTCACGGCGGACGGCGCCGAGATCTTCACGCTCTCGCCCGCAGGCTATACGCAACCGCCTTATCCCGAAAAATCATAGCCGCATGAAGCTGAAAGCCGCCGCGCCTGACACCCGCGATGAAGAATCCAAGCCGCATTGGCATGGCCATCGCGAGCGGCTGCGCCACCGCCTTTTTAAGAACGGGCATGACGCGCTGCAAGATTATGAGTTGCTCGAGCTGCTGCTTGGCACCGCGCTGCCGCGTCGCGACGTCAAGCCACTCGCCAAAGAATTATTACGTGAATTCAAAGATTTGTGGTCTCTTCTGCATGCAACAGATACACGTCTACGCGATGCCGGTCTGGGCGAAAGCGCCATCGGATTGCTGCAGGCCACCGGTGCGATTGCCTTACGCGCCCAACGCGGCCAGGTGCTGGAGCGCCCCCTGCTCAGTTCCTGGCAAAAGATCGTCGATTATTGCCAGATGGCGCTGGCCCATGAGACGAAGGAACAGTTCCGCCTGCTCTTTATCGACCGGCGCAACCAACTGTTGCATGACGAAGTGATGCAGCGCGGCACCATCGACCACACCCCGGTTTATCCGCGCGAGATCGTGCAACGCGCCCTGGAGCTCGGCGCGGGCGCGCTCGTGCTTGTCCATAACCACCCGAGCGGCGACCCGACGCCGAGCCAGGCCGATATCGACATGACCAAGCTCATCGTCGCCGCCTGCAAACCCATCGAGATTACCGTGCACGACCACCTCATCATCGGACGCGGCAAGACCACGAGTTTTCGCAGCCTGGGCTTGTTATAGTTAATGCCGCCGCCCCGTCTTTGCCGATCGGCATGAGAGCCACAGGCCGTGCCCGATAGCGCTGTCCGAGCAAAAAGCTGCTTGATTTGGCGAGAAAAATCGCCAATCATGCAGTCCGAATGGAGCGGGAATCCGCTTCGGATTTGATTTTTAAGTGCTTAGACAAGCTGCCAAGGAGCTTTTTATGACGCGTATCGCTTCGCTTTTAGCCGT
This sequence comes from Bdellovibrionales bacterium, assembly GCA_039808825.1. Classification (GTDB taxonomy): domain Bacteria; phylum Pseudomonadota; class Alphaproteobacteria; order UBA9219; family RFNS01; genus JAGOHT01. The sequence continues at coordinate 4,001 of JBDHTV010000093.1, forward strand.
TGTCCTGCTGCTGGCAGCCTGTGAATCTCCGCAAATCGCTCAATTTTGGCGTCCGATCACCGACCCGAACATCCATATGAATCTCGAAGATGCCCAGGTGAAGCTGGAATATGACCTGTCGCAATGCAATTGCGGCATCTTCCCGCGCACCATTCCGCAATCCGTGCAAGGCGCCATCGACATGGATCGCCAGCGCCTGAACCAGACCGCCGCCGTGACCGACGAAGTCGAAGGCCAGTGCATCCGCAAGCCGTCGCTGATCGTCGGTGAATGCATGCGTTCGCGCGGCTGGGAAGTCACCAACTGCTCTGGCCGTATGCCGGTGGCCGGTGGCGCCGCGGTTTGCGCAGGTTATTCGCCGCAATAACCCATGATTCCGCGTTATAGCCGCGCCGAGATGGCGCGTATTTGGGATGCCGATAATCGGTTTCGCATTTGGTTTGCCATTGAATCGCATGCCTGCGACGCGATGGCGAAATATGGGATGATCCCCGCTTCCGCCGCGAAGAATATTCGCGAGCGCGGCAAGTGGGACATCGCCCAGATCGACGAAATCGAGAAAGTCACGCGTCATGACGTGCTCGCCTTCCTGACCAATCTCGCCGAATCCATCGGTGAGGATGCGCGCTTCGTCCACCAGGGCATGACATCAAGCGATGTGCTCGATACCGCCTTTGCGGTGCAGCTCACGCAGGCGGCAGACCTGTTGCTCGCCGATCTCGACGAACTGCTCGCCGCCTTGCGCACCCGTATCGAGATGCATCTCGATACCGTCTGCATCGGCCGCAGCCACGGCATCCATGCCGAGCCGACCAGCTTCGGGCTCAAGCTCGCGGGGCATTATGCCGCCTTCAAACGCGACCGCGCCAGGTTGCTGCAGGCCCGCGCCGAGATTGCCACTTGCGCCATCTCCGGCCCGGTCGGCACTTTCGCGACCATCGACCCACGCATTGAGGCCTATGTCGCGGAGCAGCTCGGTCTGGGCGTCGAGTCGATCTCGACCCAGATCATTCCACGTGACCGGCACGCGATGTTCTTCGCCACGTTGGGCGTCATCGCCAGCACGATTGAGAATTTCGCTATTGAAGTGCGCCACCTGCAACGCAGCGAAGTGCGCGAAGCGGAAGAAGCTTTCGCCAAGGGCCAAAAGGGCTCCAGCGCGATGCCGCACAAGCGCAACCCGGTGCTATCGGAAAATCTGACCGGCCTTGCCCGCATCGTGCGCGCCGCCGTCACCCCGGCGCTGGAAAATGTCGCGCTATGGCACGAACGTGATATTTCGCATTCCGCCGTTGAGCGCGTCTTCGGCCCCGATGCGACGATCGCGCTCGATTTTGCGCTCGCCCGCCTCACCGGTCTGATCAAGGGCTTGATCGTCTACCCCGAACGCATGAAGGAAAATCTCGACTCGCTCGGCGGGCTGCATTTCTCGCAACGCGTACTGCTGGCGCTGATCGAATCCGGCATGAGCCGCGAAGACGCCTATGCCACGACGCAGCGCAACGCCATGCAGGTTTGGCAGAAGATTCAATCTGGCGAGCAAGGGACCTTTTATGCCCAGTTGCTGCTTGATCCTGAAGTCACCGGCCGCATCAGCAAGGACAAGCTCCATAGCTGCTTCGACCTGAGCTTCTATATCCGCTACGCCAAAGAGACCTGGGCGCGGGTGGCTTGATAGCGACCGATTATATCGGTCGCTTCGGCTCTCTTTAGCCACTTACAATTTCTAAGCGAAGTCACTAGACTTGCCCCCATTGTAATGTTGGGGGCAAGGGATGAGAAAATTTGTTTTGATTGCCGTCGCCCAGCTTTGCTTGTTGATCACGCCTGCTCATGCCTGCCCAGAAAGCAGTAACAGTCCGCTCGCACAAGCGCACCTCTCCGTCAGCGACGTTGCGATGAATTATCTGACAATACCCAAGTCTAGCGAAGGTGGACCGAGCTCTCTTGTCACAACCATCGGCTTGTTGAAAAACACGGCGGATATTCCGTTCAGCAAAATCACGGTGGAGGTCAAATATTTTGATGCTCAGAAAAATATGATCGATACGACAACGCAGTCTCTTTATACCGTCATTGTACCCGCGCAAGGCACAGCCAGTTTCAAAATCGAAGATTATACGGCTCGGCCAAAATCTGACTATGCATCGCAAGAACTGCGTATTATGTCCGCCGAAACGCCAATAAGAAAAAACCCAGAATCCGCTTCTGAATCGCTTGTGGGAGTAGTTTTAGCTTGGCTGCCAATGGTAATTTTCATTGGCATGCTAGGTTATTTCCTTAAGAAAGCCGCTGGGAAAACTTCTTATTCAGCAAAACTAGTTGCTCATTACGAAGAACAAACCACGGTTATGAAAAGCCATAATGAACTACTCGCCCGTATCGCTACGGCGCTAGAAAACAAGCAAAAATAAGCAGCGATCATCGCCGCGGGGCAAGCCGCGCGCCATTGCCGCCAACCACGCCTTCCCCGCGGGTCGGTGCAGGCGCGTCATAATCAATTGTCGCACTGAAATCCCTGCGCGCCTCGCGCTCCCGCAATGCCTGCACCCCGGCACGCAACTGTTCCTGCCGCATGGTCGCCGCCAAAGCTGCCGCGCGCGCGGCAAGAATATCAGCCGTCTCGGCCATATAATCATCACCCTGGCGCTGATAGTCATCGCCGATCCGCTTCAAGCGCGCGGCGACATCCTGCCTGGCATCGGGCCGCTGCTTGAGATCGCCCGCCAGATCGGCAAGTACAACCTCCGCCCCATCGACAGCCCGCCCAGCCTTGACCTGCTCCACCACAGCATCCGGTTCCGGCGCGGGCAGTCGCTGCCCGGCAATTGTCTCAAGATAACGCGGCGCAATCACATCGCGCAGCTCCAGCATCGTGGCACGTAGATACGGCCCATAACTATTGGCCGGTTGCACGCTGGCAATCTGCGTGAAGGTACGCCCGATTTCCTGCCGCATTCCGCCATTCTCGTATTTCGTCAGCACGGCCCCGGTCACGCGGTCATAATCGCGATG